>CAKOKV010000127.1 GCA_934095805.1 uncultured Bacilli bacterium
CACTACTAGATAAAATTATTTCATCATTTTCTTTTAAATAATTTAAGAAATATCCAAAACATATCATATTTAGTGAATCAGTTGTGTTTTTAGTAAATATTATTTCATCTGTTCTTTTAGCATTTATAAACATTTTTACTAAGTCTCTTGTATAATCTACTTCATCATCGACTTTAAAACTTATATCATAGTCTCCTCTATGTGAATTAGCATTATAATCATAATAATACTCATTCATCTTATCTATTACTCTATAAGGTTTAAATGTAGTAGCAGCACTATCAAAATATATAAGACTTTTTTCTTTCATTGGAAATTCATTTTTATTATTCACCTTATACCTCACCTATTATAATATATACTTGTAAATAAATTTGTTTTATAACAAATATAATAATTGAAGTAGTTTAATATTTAATATATAATATATTTAGGTGAAGAAAATGGATTGTTTATTTTGTAAAATTATTAATGGAGATATTCCATCATATACTATATATGAAAATAATTATGTTAAGTGTTTTTTAGATGTTAATCCTAATACTATGGGACATACTTTAATTGTACCTAAAAAGCATTTTAAAGATGTTTATGATATTGATTTAGAATATTTAAATGAAGTACATAAAGCTAGTAAAGAAGTTATTAATATTTTAGATTCTAAACTTAAACCTAATGGTTATAAGTTAGTTCAAAATAATGGAATATTACAAGAAGTAAAACATTATCATTTACATGTTATTCCTAATTATAATAAGAAAATTAATAAAGATGTAAGTGAAGTTTATAATATGATTAAATAATTGTTTATTTATTTGTTTTATTGTATAATTAATTTATATAAAAAGGAGTGAAAGAAATGTTTGAATCAATGGATAAAAAGAAATTAATTATATTAGGTTCATCATTAGTTGGTTTTATTGTTGTTATTCTTTTAGCATCATGGATTATAAGTATTGTTAAACCTCATTATTATACTTATGAGGAAGTTGAAACTAAGATTACTGCTGCAGTTAAAAGCTATTATGAAACTAATCCTACTATGATACCTACTCAAGATGGTGAATATAGTGTTCAATATAGTACATTAGTTGAAGGTGAATATATTAAACCTCTTAATGAAATACTTAAAGATGGAGATAGTTGTACTGTTAATATTGTAGTTACTAAATCTGGTGATAATATTGCTTACCTTCCATATTTAACTTGCCCTGGTAGTTATGAAACAAAGGAATTATATAAAGTAGTTAAAGAAAATAATCCAGTTGTTACTTATGGTAGTGGCTTATATGAAAATGAAAAAGGTGGTTATTACTTTAGAGGTGAAGTTAAAAATAATTATGTAAGTTTTGGAGAAATTAGTATTAATGATAAACCAAAGCCTTATTTATGGAAAATATTAAGTATCGAAAGTGATAATACAGTTAAAATTATGACAGAGATTACTGAGAGAGAAAGATATGCATGGGATGATAGATTTAATGAAGGAAAACAATCTAACTTTGGATATAATGATTTTGAAATAAGTAGAGCTAAAGAAACATTAAAAGGTTTTGAATCTAATGATAATATCGCTAATGAATCTATGAAAAATGCAATTGTTGCTAAAAACTTATGTGTTGGTAAAAGAAAAATAAGTGATACAACAAAAGATGGAAGTGCTGAATGTTCAGTAATGTCTGAAGATAAATATATGTTTGGTCTTATAACTCCATATGAATATATGAGAATTAGTTTAGATGATAATTGTAAACTTCCTTCTAATGATTCATGTTCTAATTATAATTACATGTACAATAAAGATGTTGTTAGTTGGTCATTAACTGCTGAAGATACTGATGATAACAATTATAGTGTTTACTATTTTGATGGTACAGTTTTTGAGTCAGGAAGAGCTAGTATTCAAAGAAGATTCTATGTTACAGCTTATATTAATGCTAGAGCATTATTTAAATCAGGTAATGGTACTGTAGATGATCCTTATATAATAAGATAATTAATAAATTAAAAACCCTATTGAATAATAGGGTTTTTATTTGCTTCAATATTTTGATTTGCTTGTTGAGTTTTTAGACGAGTTGCTTGTTGTTGTTCAGCTAATATTTCTTCTGATTTTCTAAACCATTCTGTTCCTATATGAGCATTACTTGAATTTGGTGGTGGATCTGGTTTATCTATTTTGGTAAATATTGGAATATTAAATGCATTTCCAAAACATAATGCGACACCTGGTCTTAATGTTTTTAATTTTTCTACATCCATATCACTTATACTATGTGTTATATGCTTTATTATCTCTAAATCTGCTGGATGGAACATTCTTAAAACTAAATAATTTGAACATTGACTTAATGCTGTATTAGATAGTTCACTTGGCCTTTGTGTTATAAGTCCTAAAACTACTCCATATTTTCTTCCTTCTTTTGTAATTCTATCAAATATATTGTATCCAATTGTATTAATATCATTATCATTTTGAACATAACGGTGAGCTTCTTCAAGTATTATTTGCATTGGGAAACCACCTCTATTTTCTAAACTAATTGCATAATCAAAGAATAATTTAGAAAATACTTTTGTTAGAACTTTAGCAAATCTTTCATCAACATAATTTAAATTAAAGTTAACAATTTGAGCTTTTTCACCAGTTGGTGCGGTAAATATATTTTTAACATAATCAGATTTTGGTATATACTCTTCTACATCAAAATATAATCCATAATCTCCATTAATAATAGCATCTAATCTTACTTTTAGAATATTGTTTACATCATAAACTTTATCACTTTTAAGTACACCTTCACTAATAAGAGCAAATTCAAATGCATTATATAAATCTTTTAATGTATAGAATTTTGGTTTCATATTTCTATTTAGTTTTAATTCTTCTTGTACAAATGTTTCTAAAAATTCTGTTACTAGTTGCATAGTATTTATTTTACCAGTTTGATCTATATTTAAGCATTGTCTTAATGTTCTTACATATCCTGGTTGCACTATTTTACTTTCTAAATTTATATCTTTTGTATAGAATGTTGAAAGTACAGCAACTACTTGGTCTCTTATTTGAGCTGGCCCTTTACCACTAGTTAATATATCTAATATTGCTTTTGCAATTATATTATTTTTAATATCTTTTACTTTTTCTTCTTCTTCAGTAAATAGATAAACATATTTTAATGCTTTTTCTATTATTGGAAGTTGAGATGGTGAATCTACATTTAAAAGTAATGCTATATCATCTACCTCTAAATAATAAGGTGGTATTTTTACTACTTCACTTTTAGTAAATCCTGGATCTGTTGTTAGTGTTTTGCATCTACAGAATTTAGTTTGATTTATTCTATCAAGTGCATGATGATATTCACCATAAACATCAAATAACACTATATTAGCATTAGTTGGTATATAGGTTTTTCTATAAAATAAATTTTGAAATATTCTTGTAACACTACAGCTTTTACCACTACCAGTATTACCTATGATAGCGAAGTGATTTGAAAAGAAATTATCTATAT
>CAKOKV010000128.1 GCA_934095805.1 uncultured Bacilli bacterium
ATCTGAGCCATCTTTTAATAGTGAAAGAGACTTATTTAGAAGTGAAAGAACATTTAATTTTACTCAATTTGATGACGATGATGAAGAAGAAATGCCACCTAGAAGAAATGTTCTTGATAGGGAAAGAGATAGAAGAACTACTAAGATTGAACCAAAAGAACCAGTTGTAGTTGAACAACCAAAAGTATTTAAACCAAGCCCAGTTATTTCTCCAATATATGGTATCTTAGATAAAGATTATAAAAAGGAAGAAATACCTTCTAAAAAAGTAGAAGTAAAAGAAACACCACTTAGTACAAGTGCTGCTACTTATGATACTGTTAGAAGAAAAGCTTATGGTACTCTTGAAGATGAGTTAGAAGATACACTAAATAAAATGAACAAATTGACTCCAAATGATATAAAAGAAGAAGTACAAAAGATAGATAGTGATGTTAATAAATTAGAAGAAAGATCAAATAAAATAGAAGATTTAATTAGTAAGATTGAATCCTCTCCTGAAACAAATACTAATAGTAATATTTCAGTAGGAGAGCTTGAAGATAGAGTTAAATTAGAAAACTTTGATGACACAGCAGAATTATCTACAGACAAAACGATGACAGATAGTACATTAGAGCATGACTTATTTAACCTAATTGATTCAATGTATGATGATAAGGAGGATTAATAATGGAAGCACTAAATGAAGCACTGCCTGTAGTAATTTATCTATTACTAATTGTATTATTAGTTGTAGGAATAGTTATTGGTATTAAATTAATATTTACAATGAGTAAAATAGATGAACTATTAGATGATGTTACTAAAAAAGTTAAAACACTTGATAGAGTATTTAATATAATAGACTATACTACAGATAAAGTATCAATGATTAGTGATACAGTAGTAAACTTTGTAACAAGCAAAATAAAAAAGATAATTAGATTTAAAAAGTCTAATGATGATGAGGAGGATGAAATTGATGAGTAATAAAAAAGGTGGATTTGGAAAATTTCTTGGAGGTTTAGCATTAGGTGCTGGTATCGGAATCTTACTTGCTCCAGATAAAGGAGAAAATACTAGAAAAGTATTAAAGAAAAAGTTAGATGAATTACTAAAAAAATTAAAAGAAATTGATGTGGATGAAGTAAAAGATGAATTATTATTTAAAGCAGAAGAGTTACAAGCTGAACTTGCTGATTTAGATAAAGAAAAAGCAAAAGAAATTGCATTAAAACAAGCAAATATTATTAAAGGAAAAGCAGAAGAATTATATAAATATGCAATTGAAAAGAGTACACCAGTAGTAGAAAAAGCTGCTGATGAAGTAAGAAAACAAGCTCTTAAAGTAGTTAAAGAAATTGAAAAGAAATTAGAAGACGAAAAGAAAAGTAAAAAGTAATATAAGCACTAAAAAATAGTGCTTTTTCTTTTTATAAAATATTTATAATTTATAGTTTAACATGATAAAATATTATTAGTGAAGCACCTAAACCCCTGCGGTTAGGCATCACTTGTTGTGTAGCCTAACTACAAAAGTAAGTTAGGTATTTTTATTAATTAAAAATAATTAATAAAAATATATATAATTGACAATCTAATTTAATCGTGCTAAAATTTACTTAAATCTTGAAGAAATATTAATAAATTCCTTATTGCAGTGAATCTAGGATAGTGGAAACTAGAAAATAATATTTATTAATTCCTATCTTCTTAAAAAGGATACTAATCATATCTCGGATAATTCCGTTAGAAATAATTAAGATAATTAAAGGATGGTACCGTCATTTATGACTCCTTATGTACCATTCTTTTTTATTTATAAAAAGGAGGATTTTATGAAAAACGAAAAAATAACATCAAGAAGTAAAGATTTTGCATCTTGGTATACAGATGTAGTTAAAGCAGCTCACTTAGCAGACTATTCAAATGTTAAAGGATTTATTATATTTGAACCTAATGGTTATGCTATATGGGAAAAAATGCAATCAGTAATGGATGGAATGTTTAAAGAACTAGGACATCAAAATGTTTATTTACCTGTTATGATACCAGAAAACTTATTAAAAAAAGAAGGAGAACTTGTTGAAGGTTTTGCTCCTGAAGTTGCTTGGATAACACAAGGTGGAAGCAATAAATTAGAAGAAAGATTAGCATTTAGACCAACAAGTGAATCATTATTTTGCGATTACTATAAGAATATAGTTAAAACATATAAAGACTTACCAAAATTATATAACCAATGGTGTAATGTAATAAGATGGGAAAAAGAAACAAGACCATTTTTAAGAAGTCGTGAATTTTTATGGCAAGAAGGACATACAGTTCATGCAACAGCAGAAGAAGCAGAAGCAGAAACTTTAAAAATGTTAAATGTATATAAAAGATTCTTTGAAGAATATTTAGCAATACCAGTAGTAGTAGGTAAAAAGACAGAAAAAGAAAAATTTGCTGGTGCTGAATATACTTTAACAGTTGAATCACTTATGCAAAATGGAATTTGCCTTCAATCAGCAACAAGTCACTATTTCGGTCAAAAGTTTGCAAAAGCTTATGATGTTAAATTTGTAACAAAAGATAATACATTTGATTATTGCTATCAAACATCTTGGGGATCAACAACAAGAATGATTGGAGCAGTAATTATGGTTCATGGAGATGATAAAGGTTTAGTATTACCACCAAAGATTGCTCCAAGACAAGTATGTATTGTACCAATTAAGATGGAAGATAATGTATTAGAAATAGCAAATAAAATAAATAATAACTTAAAAACAAATAACATTACTTCATATCTTGATTTGAGTGATAAGAGTGCTGGATTTAAATTTGCAGAAGCAGAAGTAAATGGAATACCAGTAAGAATAGAAATAGGTCCAAGAGATCTAGCAAATAATGAAGTTACATTAGTAAGAAGAGATACAAGTGAAAAAATAAATGTAAAATTAGAAGAAGTAACTGATAAAGTTATAGAATTACTTGATGACATTCAAAAATCTCTATATAATAAAGCACTAAAGAGTAAAGAAGAAAAAACATATACAGCAAAAACACTAAAAGATGTAGAAGATATAATGAATAAACAACCAGGGTTTGTATATGCTCATTGGTGTGGAAATACTGAATGCGAACTTAAAATGAAAGAAATAAAAGGTACTAAATCTAGATGCATAGTTGAAACAAAAGATTATACAGATGAAAAATGTGTAGTATGTGGAAAACCTGCTAAACATGAAGTTGTATGGGGAATACAATATTAATGTAAACTAACATACTTTTAATATATCTATCACAAAGTTTTCACAATTATAAAATATAATGAATACATAAGGTAGGTGAAGCTTATAGATATAAAAAAGTAACGAAAAGTAAAAATTTAACGAATGATAATGTTAACAAAGCACCATTTTTGGTGCTTTTTTTAGTATTATAGGCATAAAATGGTTGACAAAAGCATATTATTACTATATAATCATACTTGTTGAAAAAGAAAGAAAGAGATCCACTCTTCACCAGATGTAAAGATACATT
>CAKOKV010000129.1 GCA_934095805.1 uncultured Bacilli bacterium
TTCTTATTTCTTCTATCATTTTATTTTCCTCCTAATATTATTATTCGAAATAAAATGATGAAACACTTCTTTTTTATAAAAATTCATTAAAAAAGATACTATTTTTAGTATCTTTTAAAATATTAAATATTATTTGTTTTCTTAAGTATACTTGTTGTTAATAACTTTAACTTATCAAATATATACATACTACATATAAATAATACTACAAATACTAAAATAGTATCTTTTCTTACAAGTCCTATATTAAAGAAACTGTTTTGGAATATCGCACAATATGAAAATGCAAGTGTTAAAAATACCATTAATGCACCTCTTAAATAATTATAAGGTTTACATATATTATTTAAGAATATAAATCCAGTTGTTGCAGTTAAGAATACTGTTAAAGTGCTACAAAGCTCTGGTGATAAATTAAAGTTAATTTCAAATAAATTAATTATAATTACATTAAATACAACAGTTATAGCACTAGGTATACTCTTTAAGAATACTTTAAGTAAAAAATTACCTTTTACAAGTTCAGTATTAGGTTCAAGAGCAAGTATAAATGATGGTATACCTATTGTAAACATTGTAATCAATGTTAAATGTATTGGTATAAAGAAATATTCTGTACTCATAAATATACATACTAAGATTAACAAAATAGTAAATATAGTTTTACTAAGAAGTAAAGATGAACTTCTTTCAATATTGTTTATACTTCTTCTACCTTCTTTTAATATAAGAGGCAAATTATCTATTTTAGAATCAAGTAATACAAATTGACTAACATTTTTAGCAGCTTCACTACCATTAGCCATTGCAATACTACAATCAGCTTCTTTAAGAGCTAAGCAGTCATTAACTCCATCTCCTGTCATAGCAACAAAATGTTTATCATTTTTAAGAGCAATAATAATTTTTTTCTTTTGATCTGGTTTAACTCTACCAAGTACATTATGAGTTCTTATTATTTCTGGTATTTCTTCATCACTTACTTTTGACATATCAATACTTTTAATATCAGTAATACCAGCTCTCTCAGCAATCTTAGAAACAGTTATTGGATTATCTCCACTTATTATCTTAATATCAACACCTTGACTCTTAAAATAATCAAGAGTTACATTAGCATTTTCTTTTATCTTATCTTGAATTAAAACAAAACCCAACGGAATAACATCACTAATATCATTCAAATTACTTCCTTTTGCTAAAAGAAGAACTCTATAATCATTTTGGTATTTATCTATATCGAAATTCTCTTTTGATAGGTTTTCTGGACTTCCTAAAAAATAAACACCTTCATTAAATTTAACACCACTATATTTTCTAATACTTGAAAATGGCAAAGTATCAGAAACAGTATAATTATTCATCTTTTCTAAATAACTTTCAATTGATTTAAATGTTGGTGAAGGATCATCAAGAGCACTAACATAATTACTTAATATAGTTTTAATATTATCTATATTATTATCTTTATAAGGAATAATATCTTTTACTTCCATTGTTCCCTCAGTAATAGTTCCTGTTTTATCTAAACATATAACATCTACTCTTGCTAAGTTTTCAATTGAATATAAATCTTGTACTAAAACATTATATTTTCTAAGTCTAAGAACACTAACAGCCATCGCAGAACTTGTTAAAAGTACAAGACCTTCTGGTATCATACCAATTAAAGCACTAACAGTACTCATTATAGAATTTGGTATATTATGATTAGTAATACCAAGTTGATTTATAAAGAATATTATACCAACTGGTACTAATAAGAAACTCAATATTTTTAACATTTTTTCAAATGAATTATATATAACAGAATTAGTCTTCTTAATATATTTTGTTTCACTACTTATCTTAGAAATATAATTATCTTTACCTATATGCTTAACTTTTACAGTTGCATTACCACTAACAATAAATGATCCACTTATTAACTCATCTCCAGATTTTTTAGTAAGAACTTTAGCTTCTCCAGTCATAAACGATTCATTAACTTCAACAGTTCCATCTACTATTACAGAATCAGTTACAACTTGATTTCCAATTCCATAAACACATATATCATCAAGAACCAACTCTTCTCTAGATAACTCTATTATATTACCATCTCTAATAGCCTTAATCTTTGTATCAGCAATAACATTCAATTTATCAATAGTTTTTTTAGCAAGTATTTCTTCTGCAATACTAATAATTGTATTACTAAAAATTACTCCAACAAACAAACAATTCTTAAGAGCATACAATATTCTTCCAGAAACAATACCACTTATAATAACTAAAGCACCTAAAAATATATTTAAAAAGTTAAAATATGTAAATACATTAGATTTAACTATTTCTTTAATAGTCTTAGTTTTAGGTTCATCAACATAATTAACTAAATTTTTACTAATTCTTTCATTAACTTCACTAGTAGTTAATCCCTTTATATTCCCTTTATTCATAATACACCTACTTAATTAAAATTATACTCGTTTAACAATAATTTGTCTATGAACAATATATTTACATGTAAAGAAAAATAGTATTATAAAATACTATTCAAAATAATCAAGCATCATTGCTTTCTTAACCTCTTTAACAGTTTCACTAGCTTTCTTTCTTGCTTTTAAAGTTCCTTCTTTTAATATATTAAGTACATATTCAGGATTTTTAGCAAGTTCTTCTCTTCTTTCCCTAATCGGTCTTAACTCTTCTTGTAAAACATCATTTAAAAATCTTTTAATCTTCATATCACCTAAACCACCTCTTCTATAGTGATCCTTAAGTTCATCAAGATTTTTATATTCAGGTAAATATTTTTTAAATGAGTCCTCCTTACAAAATACATCTAAATATGTAAATACTATATTTCCTTCTACTTGTCCTGGATCTTCAACTTTTATATGATTAGGATCAGTATACATACTAAATACTTTTCTCTTTATTTCTTCTTCACTATCTTTTAAATAAATACAATTGTCTAAACTCTTACTCATTTTAGCATTACCATCTGTACCAACCAATCTTCTTTCATTTTCAGTTTCAGGAAGTAATACAGTTGGTTCAACAAGTACATCAGTATTATATATTGTATTAAACTTTCTAACTATTTCTCTTGCTTGTTCTACCATTGGAAGTTGATCATCTCCAACAGGTACAATATTAGCTTTAAAAGCAGTTATATCAGCAGATTGACTTACTGGATATGCAAAGAATCCAGCCGGAATGCTTTCCTCAAAGCCTCTTAATTTTATTTCTTCCTTAACAGTTGGATTTCTATGAAGTCTAGATACAGTAACTAAATTCATATAATAAAATGTAAGTTCTGTAAGTTCTGGTACTTCTGATTGAATAAAATAAGTCGTCTTTGAAGGATCAAGTCCACATGCTAAATTATCAAGAGCTACTTCAAGAACATTATCCCTTACTTTCTTAGGATTATTAAAATTATCTGTTAATGCTTGACTATCAGCAATAAACACATACATTTCATCATAATCTCCTTTGTTTTGAATTGAAACTCTGTTTTTAAG
>CAKOKV010000130.1 GCA_934095805.1 uncultured Bacilli bacterium
GAGCACTCATTCCGCTTCCTTTAATTCCTATAAAATAATATATCAATTTAATCACCAATATAATTATACTATAAATATATAATAAATTATACTTACTTTACACTTAATTACACTAGAAAAATAATACATTTTTTGATAAAATAATAAATAGGTGAAAAGAAATGAAAAGTAATAAAATTATAAAATATTTATTAATAACAATAGGAGTAGTAATTGGAATATTATTTATTGATCTTGCAAGAACAGTAATATTTAAAACTGAACCACTAATAGTTATAAGTACTAAAAATGATAATAATGTTAAAGTAAGTAACAGTATTCTTTATAAAACCTATAATTGTAATGGTGAAATATATATAGAATCACTTACAAGCAAATTTGATTGTCCTAAAACTGAAAAATCAATATCAATAACACAAAATAACAAAGATGTATGTGTTGATGGAATAGATTACTTTTATGAAGATGAAGACTATAGATATTATTTCAGTTGTTTTAAAAGTAATTATATAACTATAACTATTAATGGTAAAGAATATCCATTAAAATCAGCACTAAATAGTAAGATTATTACTATTAACGATTTAGAAGGAAAACTTCAATTTTATAAAGAAAGTAAAAAAGAAGATAAAACTAACAATACAATTAAATTAGTAGCTCAAAATAATAAATGCAGTACTAAAACTGAAAAGATATATACATATAATAAAACAGAATATTATTATGATTGTAGTAATAATAGTTATCTTTTAAATGTAAATAATGAAACAATTTCCATTAGTAAAGCATTACAAAGCGGAGTAGTAACTATTGATAAATTAAAAGAACTTGGATTAAATATAACTACTAAAGAAATTAAAAATGAAGCAACAGAAGTTAAAAAAGAGGAAAATGTAAAAATAGAACAAGATGATGAATCAAAAATAGACACACCAGCTGATAATAATGAAATAATAACAAATTTACCTGAGTTAGTTTTTATAAAAAATAATAATAGTTCTCAAACAATGGTAACAATATATCAAGATAATAATTATGAATACTATTATTACACACCAAATAATGGAGATTATAGTATTAAATATAATAATAAATATTACACAATAAAGACAGCATTAAATAAAAATATAATTACATTATCAAGTTTACAAGGTTTAGGATTAGACTATTATAAGAAAAAAATAACAAAATTTAATGATAAAATTAACGATAAAAAAATAGATACAGGTAGTAAAAATATTAAATTAATAGATAAATCACAAGGAAGTATGTGTGCTTCAGCAATAGATTATTTTTATGAGGATGCTCAATATAAATATTACTTTACTTGTATGAAAAGTGGAAGCATGTACTTACTTATAAATGGTAAAGAATATCCATTGAAAACTGCTTTAAATAATAAAATAACTACAATAAAAGAATTAGAAGAAAATGGAATATATTTCTTAAAACAATCTAAAAATTTAGTTACAAAATAAAAAGCCATCATTGGCTTTTTTTAATTTATATATTTTCTATATTAATAATTTTATCATTATCGATTGTAAGTTTAAAAACATCTGGGTTCTTTGGATTACCATTGACTAAAATATTATTTTTGTATTTAATAAAGAATACTTTACCATCATAAGAAAAATCACATAAATTTGATAAAAAAGAGAGAAGAATAATACCGTGAGTAACTATTACTGTTTTATTATAACTATTATGAATTATATCATTAATAAAGTTATTCATTCTTTCATCAACTTCATTTAAAGATTCACCATTAAATATTTTATAATCTTTTTCATCAAATGACTTTTTATTAAAATTATCTGGTAACTCTGATATTGTTTTGATTCCCAAATTTCTTTCATTAATTTTTTCATTTAATTTAATACTTAGATTATTTTTTTCAGCAATGTACTTAGCAGTACCTATAGCTCTAGCAGAATCAGCAGAATAAATTTCATCTATGTTTGCAAATTCAATATTATTTGATAATTTTTTTGCTTTATTCTCACCTTCAGTATTTAATATCATATTTCTATTATAATTATCCCAAGATATATTAGGATAATCCTTATAATTATCAATATCAACAAAAGGGCCCGAATGTCTTATTAAATAAATTGTTTTCATATTTACTCCTTATATAAAATAAGAATAACATAAAAATAGTATTAATTAAAGTAAAAAGAAAAACAAAAAATTACAATAAAAAAAGTTCTTGCTTCAAGAACTTCATATACTTAGTGGTGCGAGTATCGTAGATATCTACAACTTTTTTATTAATCTTGGAGATAACTCCTCAACTCTTTTTATATCACCATTTTCGTTAACATATATTGTCTTAAAACCTAGTGATTTAGGAACATCAATATCCAATCTTTTATCATCACCAACTATTACACATTCACTTGGTTGGTATATTCCTTGAGCCTGTCTATAAGCTAATTCATTTGGTTTTATAATACTTTCACCATAATATTCACTAAAATAATCATTGATTCCCATAGCAGTTAATCTATTTCTTTGTGATTCTTCAAAATAATTAGATAATAATACTAGTTCATATTCATTCATTGCTGCTAGCATTGATTTAATTTTTTCAGCATTTTCAGGGATTGCTTTTCTTAGTTCCCGAAAGAATATTTCTAAAAAATGATTATCTAATTCACATCCTAATTTATCACCAAAAAATTTTAAGTATAGATTTCTATCATAGCTATTATATGTTTTTTCATACTCTTTAATATTTAACAAAAATTGCTTTGTCTTTTTTATGTCTTCAATGCCATATTTTTTAAGTGTATTTGCTACATAAGATGAAAAATCTACACCAGTAATCAAAGTACCATCGATATCAAATATTATTCTTTTTATCATAAAACCGCCTAACTGTAAATAGATGATTATATTATACTATATAAATTAATCTCTGTACATTATTTTGTTTTGACAAAATATTTAACCCCCTAGATATTTTGACATCAATATCAAAATACTATGGTTTATTATATATAATAGAAAAATATAGTAAAACTGTTGGGCCACGAATAAATGTTTGATATAATTTTATTAGGAACATTTAATGTGAGTGTCGTCCTCCAGTCTTGAAAAAGGAAGGAGGTAGATATCGATGAAAAAAAGAGTTTATGTGATTAAACTCCTAAGATACATCTATATCATTTTATCACTTCATACCTTATTGGTATTAGTCATAAAAAAATAGACACTCATCTGCTTAGATAGAGTGTCCAACTCAATTAATTGAGGCACATTCACTTGCAAGTTTAAATGTTCCTCTTTTTTATTTTATGCAAGTTTTCTTGCTAAATACATAATAACATAAAAAAAGGACTTTTTGCAAGTTCTCTATATATAAAGTTCGAATAGTTCGAACAGATTCGTCACTGGTGCAGGTGAAGGGACTTGAACCCCCATGGATTGCTCCGCTAGATCCTAAGTCTAGTGCGTCTGCCAATTTCGCC
>CAKOKV010000131.1 GCA_934095805.1 uncultured Bacilli bacterium
TCACTATGCCATATACCTTCACCTGAAGTACAATCTAATGAAATCATTTCGATTAATTCTAACCCCTCATCACTTATTTCAATATATTTGGCTTTTTTACCGGTTGACAACATTTGTGAATTCATTTTTTCATTGTACTCATTTATTTTCCCTATCAGCCTATCACTTATAAACTTGTCTATAATTAGTGATTTGCCTTCAACATGATATTCCATAACATCTGATACTACTGTTTCGTCTAATATTTCTTTTAAATCTCTTAATTCTATTTCTATATCTCTACGTAAATATTCTTTTATAAAATCTTTAATCTCTTTTTCATCAGATATGTCAATGTAATAAATAATTACTTTTTTGATATTATCATCAAGTTCAGGAATCGCTTGATTAATAATTTTATTTATTAATACAACATCTAATAATTTTGTTGTAGAATCCATTAAATTAGGTATATAAACTGGAATCAATCCAATTTTACTATCATTAATAGCACCTTCCCAAAATTCAGGAACACTATCTTCATTTTTTAATCCTGGAATTAATGATTTAACTTTATCCATAGTCTGCACTGGATTCCTATATAAGTTTACTCCGTCTTTGATATCCATAATTTTAAATGAAGCACCAGATTCTTTTAATCTATCTCTTGTTGTTTCAATACTATTTATTCCAATATCACAATGAATGAATCTTCTATTTAAATCATTAGCCACTTTTGCAGTTACTCCTGAACCACCAAAAAAGTCAGCAACTATCATATTTTTATCTGAAGAAGCATTAATAACCCTTTCAAGCAATGGCTCCGGCTTTTGTGTTGCATAATCATAATCTTTTCTTTCCTTAGCTTGAGAATTTAATCTAGGAATTGACCACATATTAGTAGCTATCTTTGTGTCTGATTCATAATAAATTACATTCCCATTTTCATCCTTTGCTGTAACCATTTTTTTTGCTTCTGGATCCCAAGTTATTTTATTTTGCTTTCTTTTATTTTTTGTATCGATATTTATATGATGAAATATATGGTTTCCTTTATCTTTGGCATATAATAATATGTTCTCAGTATTTGAATTAAAGTTATTGATAAAACTAAATGTAAATTTATTCTCATAATGCCAAATAATTTCATTCATAAAGTTATCTTCGCCAAATATTTCATCCATTAATATTTTTACATAATGACAAATATTCAAATGAACATATATTGATGCACTGTCACTCATTATTGATTTAATAGCCATTAGATTTTCATACATCCAATTTAAATATGCTTCTTTATTCCATACATCACCATACATTTTTTCTTCAAAAGTTTTTAGTTCTTCATCTTCAAGAGTTTCTTCTGCTTTTTTGATGGCTTCTGCAACTTTAGGATTTCTCCTTATATAAATTGTTTTTGCATAGTCAGCGCCACTTGCAAAAGGTGGATCTATGTATACTAAGTCAACTTTTATATCATTCTCTTTTAAGTATGCACATGCTGATACACATTCGCCTCTTATAATCAAATTTTCAACATTTTTATCGCCTACTATCTCTTCTGTTTCAACTTCATATAAAGGCATACCCTTATCTATTCTGTTGAGTACTTTATCATTATCTGCATATTTTAATATTCTTTTTGTTCTTGTAAAATTGTCAAGAATAGCTTGACCTTCAATAGGTTCCTTAAAATATGGTACATATTTAACTGCCATTATTTTCCCTCCTTTAAAAATTCATATAGTTTGTCATTTAATTTACTTATTATTTCATTATCTGTTAGAGTATCTTCAATATATAAATAATCAAACTTAATTTATCCAAACTTTTTATTATTAAAATTAATAAATTCCTTTTCTACATAATTTCTTCGATCTATGAATTCTGTTTGTTCTTTGAATCCTTTACCTTTTGTTTCAATAATTAAAACTTTATTAATCTTATTGTCATTATCTCTTCTAATTATTAAGAAGTCCGGAGTATATAATCCAACCTTTTTTAATATTTTATCTTCTGTTTTGTAACATTCTATTCTAAAAGATGCTATATTGTGATCTCCGTTATAATATACCTCTAAATCATTTGAAGCAAATCTATTTAATGATAATACTTTTTCTAAAAAAGTTTTTTCAAAAGAACTTTGATTAAATACATATGGTATATAGTGAAAAGTTTTATCTTTCATTTTTAATTCTAATACATCATCATTATTTCCATTGATTAAAGCCTCAGGATTGCTCTTTACCAATTCTAGCAATTGTTCTTTTGATAATTCTTCTAAATTAATTTTTTTATTGCCGTTTTTATCCTTTTCTAAAATATTATTAACTATTTCATTTTCTGGATATTGCAACTCTTTATTAACCAAATCTATAGATGGAATATCTACTATTGAAAGTATTGATGCACTTTCTGGAACTTCTTCCTTTATAATTGTCATCTTTCTTTTATCATAAAAAGCTTTTCTTATTAGATTATTTATCAATTTATGGTTATATGTCATATTAAGTTTATTATCTGTTGTTATTGTTTTATAAATTGATTTTAACTCTTTATTATATTCATTAAGCATATCTAAAGTAATAAATCCAAAACTTTCTTTTGATATATTTAATAACCATTTATTATAGTTGGTATGTTCTCCATATATAATACTATTAATATTAGTTTCTACTACTTCGTCATTTATATTTTTTTCTGTTACTATAACATTTTTCTTTATGGAATCCATTGATAATATTTTCTTTAAATCTCTTGAAGTTTTAGCCTCATCTTTTATTTCTTCAGAATATCTTATATTCATCTTATAGTATTCAATTTCAGGAATATTCAAATATTCCATTCTACTTGTTCTATTAATTTTATTAAATATCTTAGTACCTTCTTGAAATTCTTGTAATGTTGCATGTTGAGTCTTTTTAAGTTGCCCTGACAATAATTTTTCATTATCTTGGTTTAAATAAATAATAGCCGTTTCTTTATTTCCTTTAACAACCTGCCTTAAACATCTACAAGTTGTTTGTAGTACCATTTTTGTAGGGCAATCACCTTTTTGTGATAAAATTACTCCTGTTAATGAGCTACAATCCCAACCTTCTTTTCCAATTCCTACAAGCAAAATAACTCTCTTTTTAGACAATGGGGTATTTAATGAAGCAAATTCTAATTCGTTTTCTTTAGGCAATGAATAATCTTTGTTTCCACCATGATATTTCAAAATTACTTCATTTGGATTCATTCCTAAGTTCGTTACGATTTCAGATACACATGGATAAATTGATTCTTCCAAATTTTTAATATTTCCACAATAAATTGCTATTTTACTTAAAATACCGTTGTATTCAACATCTTTATATTTATCAAAAAACTCAGTTAAACCTTCTTTAATTATATTAAGTGGATTATTATCTGTTGATGCAATAATTTTTGGCTTTTTCAAAAAATTATCTATTCCAGCAGTTAACGGATAATAATAAATTGTATTTGA
>CAKOKV010000132.1 GCA_934095805.1 uncultured Bacilli bacterium
GTATTATATAATTTATCAAATATAAATATTAGTGAAAGAAAAAGAGAACTTGCATCTATAAAAGTACTAGGTTTTTATGATAGTGAAGTATATAAATATGTATCAAGAGAAAATACAATTCTTACAGTAATAGGGATGGCTTTTGGATGTTTAATTGGATATGTTCTTACAATGTATTTAATTAAAACATGTGAATTTGATATGACAATGTTTAGTCCTAAAATATCTATTTATAGTTATATATATTCTTTATTAATAACACTTGGATTTACTATACTTGTTAATATTGCAACATATTTTGCATTAAAGAAAATTAAAATGGTTGAATCATTAAAATCAGTTGAATAAAAAAGAGTTTCGGTTTAATTGAAACTCTTTTAATATGTTTTTAAATATAAGTTTTAGGTTTTTCATTCATAGTTAAGAAGAAATAACCACCTATAAATATTATAATAGCAATCATCATATAAGCACTTGTTATAACTTTATATATACCAGCAAATTTACTTATCTTACCAACAACTTTTCCAATGATTAGTTCATCAGTTATTTCATATTCTTTATCAACTGTATCAGTTTTATCTTCAACAGTATATTTACCAGAAATATGTTCTGTTATAGTAGCCATTCTATAACTACCCTTATAATTATATATAATATTTTCTCCTTCATTATAAATATAATCTTTCTTTATTATAGCAAGATCTCCTCTTTTATAATCAGGAGTCATATTATCTTCATTAACTTCATGACTAGAATAATCAAATAAAAATGCATAATCACTATCCATTAATTGTTTATATCCCATATTATATATAGAAAGTATTGCTATTAAAGCAAGACATATAATAATTATTATCATTATTGGCTTAACTATACTATAAGCTTTATTCATTTTAACACCTTACCTTCAATAAAATTATAGCATATTATTTAACAATAAAATATATAAAATTATGATATAATACAAAAAGAGGTAATTATGAATATAGATGATTTAAATAACAAAATACTTATAGTAAATGATTATACAAAAGATACAATAGTAAAAAGAATAAATAAACTTTTAAATATAAAAATAATAACATTAAGTGAACTTAAAAAGAATTATATATATGACTATGATTATAAAAGTATACTTTTTGTATCTAAAAAATATAATTGTATTCCTGGTATAGCTCGTAAATATATAGAGAATACATATTATATAAACAATAACTATAAAAGTGAAAAAGTGGAGTTTTTAAATAAAATAAAAAATGATTTAGAAGATAATAATTTACTTATTAAAAATAATATATATAGAAACTTTTTAAAGAATAAAGATATAGTACTTTATAATCTTAAATATGTAGATAAATATTATTTAAATATTATTGATGAACTATCTTTAAATAATAATATTATTACTTATAATGATGAACAAGATTCAAGTATAAAGAAATTATATAGATGTAGTAATAACGAAGAAGAAATATCATTTGTATGTTCTAAAATATGTGAATTAATTAAATCAGGTATAGATATTAATCATATAAAACTATGTAATGTTAAAAGTGATTATACTTTTATAATAAGAAAGACATTTAAATTATTTAATATACCTGTTAATATTAAAAGTGATGAATCTATTAAATCAACAGTATTGGTTAAGAAGTTTAAAGAACTATATAATAATGATATAAATTCAGTAATAGATAAAATAAGTGAATTAGTCACTAATAAATATGAAGAGAAAGTATATAAAAGTATAATTAATACAGTGAATAAATATAGTGATTCTTCTTATATGGATGTAAAAGATATATTATTTGATGATTTAGATAATATTAAAATTAAAAATGATGAACTTAAAAATGCAGTTAACATTATTGATTTTAAAAAAGATTTAATAAGTAATGAAGATTATATATTTTTAATTAATTTTAATGAAGGAATAATACCAGTTAATCATAAAGATGAAGATTATTTAAGTGACACAGAAAAGAATAATCTAAATTTAGATACTTCTTATACATTAAATGAAAAAAGTATGAATGAAGTGATTGAAACAATAAAGTCAGTTAAGAATTTAATAGTGACTTATTCATTATATAATCAAAACAGTAGAATATATGTATCTAGTGCTTATAATAAAGATATTTTAGATGAAGAAGAAGTATCATTAAATTTTAATAATTCAAATAAATATAATAAATTAAAATTACTAAGTGAAAAAGATGATAATAATAAATATGGAACTATTAGTGGTGACTTAATAACATTACTTAGTCATTATAAAAATGAACCATATTTAACATACGACAATAAGTATAAAAAAATACCAAATGATAAATTATCGAATTATTTAAGTAAAGGTTTAACCTTATCTTATAGTAGTATGAATACATTTTATCAATGTTCATTTAGATATTATTTAGATAATATTTTAAAGATAAATAAATATGAAGAAAGATTTGATGCAGTTTTAGGTAGTATATTTCATGAAATATTAAGTGAATGTTTTGAAAATGAAAGTTATGATATTTTAGGTAACTATGAAAAACTTATAAAAGAATCAACATATCCTTTTAATGAAAGTGAAAAATTCTTTTTAGAAAATTTAAAAGATGAATTATTACTTATTATTGATACAATAAAAGAACAATTAAAATACACATCATTAAAGAAAGCTATGTATGAAAAAGAGATAAAAATAGATATTTCTAGTAATACAAAAGTTACATTTAAAGGTTTTGTTGACAAGATACTTTACGATGAATTTAATGGTGAAAAGGTTGTAGTAATAATAGATTATAAAACTGGAAATCCAACTCTTAATATTAATAATTCATTATATGGTCTAGATATGCAGTTACCTGTATACATTTATTTAATTAAAAATGAAATTAAGTCAGTAAGAATAGGTGGCTTCTATTTACAAAAAATATTAAGTAATACAAGTAATCTTTCTAAAAGAAAAGAATCATTAAAATTACAAGGATATTCAAATGAAGATTTATCTATACTTGAAAAAGTAGACTCCTCTTATGAAAACTCATCTGTTATTAAAAGTCTTAGAACAACACAAAATGGTTTTTACAGCTACTCTAAAATAATAAATGATGAACAAATTGATGTATTATATAATATAGTAGATGCTAAAGTTAAAGAAGCAAGTAATAAGATATTAAATACTGAATTTGACATAAATCCAAAAGAAATAGATGATAAAAATGTTGGATGTAAATTCTGTAAATATAAAGATATTTGCTATATGACTACAAGAGATATAGTTAAATTAAAAAAGATAGAAAATGTATTTAGTGAGGTGAATGATAATGCCAAGATGGACTAAAGAACAAGAAGAAGCAATTGTATCAGATGGTAAAAATATAATTGTTTCAGCAGGAGCAGGAAGTGGTAAAACAGTAGTATTATCTGAAAGAGTACTTCACAAAATAGAA
>CAKOKV010000133.1 GCA_934095805.1 uncultured Bacilli bacterium
TAAACTTAATTTAACAAGAAAAGAATTCCTTCCTAAAATATAGAAGAAAGATAAAAAAATAGAAAATTCAAAAGAAGAGTAGAAGAAATTCTACTTTTTAATTGAAAAAGTTATTGTTTTGTTATATAATATTGTTCAATTAAAAGAGGGGTGTTATTTATGGATGCTAAAAGTTTATTTTTAAGTATAAATAATTTAACAAAAATCATTTTATTATGTTATAGAAAATTAAGTATTTTGGATATGAAGGGAATGTCTGCTTCGACTGAATATGAAAAGACTTTAAAATTAGTTGATACATTATCTGAACTTGAAGATTATTATTATAGTTTTATATTTAACGGGGATAAAAGTTTAAAAGATACATTTATGGATGAACTTTTAAGTCTATATAATATTTCTGAATTAAAGCTTATGGCAGGTGGAGAATGGTATTTATTATTTAATGATGTTTCAGATGAGGCACTTTGTGGATTTAGAATTAAAAATCATATGAACAATGTATTTTCAAGAAAAATTTTAGGTGGTACTGGATGCCCTAATGAAGCAGTTAATTCTTATGCTTATTCTGTAGAAAAAAGAAAACAAATATTTTTAGATTCCGTAAGAGAATTGTGTGAAAGTGATGAATGTGGAAATCATAAAAAAGAAATGTATTCTTCTTTATATAATTTTGCATTTATTTATAAAAAAGATAACACTGTAGAAAAAGCAAGTTTTCCAGCAATTGTTGGTAATGGTAAAGATATTGAAACTGTTACTAATTTATCAAGAAAGATGGTACGATTAAATGAAAAATCAGTTAATACTGGTTCTAATTTTAGAAAGATTTCATTAAATATGTGCTATATAAAAAGTATGCTTGCTATGTTACCTGAATATATTTCTCATAATATTATTGATACAATAGGTCGTGATAGTGATATTAATGGAGATAGTTATGGCTATAAACTGTTATTATCTATATTTGATGAAAGTAATGAATTAAGAAGTAAATATAATGGTGATGATTTTACTTTAAAGAGAAGAATATAATTTTATATTTTTCTTTTTTTATTATATTTCTATTGTCATTTTATTTAAAAAATGATATTATTTAATTATAAAAAAAATAGAGGAGATGTATATGAAAAAATATTTTAA
The DNA here is from genome assembly GCA_934095805.1 of uncultured Bacilli bacterium. Next base: position 1,144 of record CAKOKV010000133.1, read on the forward strand.
ATTGTTAACTGTATTATTTTTATTAATGATAACTGTTAATGTTAATGCGGAAGATAATTATTATGTTGAAAAAACAAGAGATGTTGATTATAGTAAAATCACATTTAAAGATACTGATGGTAATGATGTTGCTCATAGTTCTTTAGGTATACTTGAATTTTCAACTACTGTTGATGCTAACAACAATCTTACTAATGCAAAATATTCATATTGTTTAGATAAACATATGAAATATCCAATGGGATATCATGCTTATATAAGCGAAGTTCCAGATGGAGTTACTATTGATCCAGATACTCATGCTGAACAAATAGTAATGTTTGGTTTCTATAGAGAACTTATTAATAATGAAACTTTAAGAAATCAAGTTAAAACACAAGTAGGAGATAAATTTGAAAATGGACCAACTTTTGAATTTATTCATACTTATGGAACTGATCCAAATGGATTAATTAATGCATTTAATAATGGTGAAGAAATTACTGTTAATATTACTAAGGTTTCATATGATGAATTAGTAAATTTAACTTATCCATTAACAATTAAATTTAAGAAAAGTGATGTTATGTATTTAGATTATTCTGTAACTTCACTTGGTGGTAATTATAATTATAATCATGCTTTATGGATTTTAGAGCATAGTTATCCTACTTTAACAGTAGAAAAGGCATTAGAAGAAGCTGGTGCAAGTTATACTACACTTTTAACAGAAATGGAAACTTTATATACTGGTAAAACAGCTGATGAAGTTAAGAAAATAGCTGATGATTATATTTTTGCTGTTGTTCAACATTCAATTTGGAAAGCAGCTGATGCATCATTTAATGGTAAAAAATTAGGTGATACTTTAACTGGAAGTACTGAACTTAATAAATTATATCAATGGTTAAATCAAGATAGAGAAATCTATACAAATTATGATTCATTATTTTATGATAATACTATTGAATTTATTAAACCAGCTACTGGTAAAGAAGTATTCAGTTCTACAAGTGATACTATAAAATATGGTCCTTATGCTATTGATGCTAAAGTTGTTTCTACTGCAAATATTACAGTTGAAGTAACTGATACATATAAAGATAAAGTTAAATTAGTTGATAAATTAGGTAATGAAATAACTTCTTTTGAAAATGGTACTGAATTTTATATTAGTGTACCTAAGAAAGAAAAAATTTCTGAAGTAAATATTAAAGCTTCTGCTGAAAATGCTTTAGTATTCGAACCAAGTTCAAATAGAGGTAAAATTTATTATTCTATTTATCCATATTTCCAAAATGTTGTTGTTGGTGGCCAAGTAAGTACAACTAATGTTGTTGGTACTATTAAACTTCAATATAACCCAGCTACTGGTGTTGAAAATGTTGCTATATTATTTGTTGTAACATTAGTATCATTTGCTGTTGGATATATGGTTCTTAATTATAAGAATAAACCTGTAACATTCTAAGAAGTCGATTGACTTCTTTTTATTTTGTATAAATTTTTATTAAAAAAAGAAGTGTTTTCTTATTTTATTTCGAATAATAATATTAGGAGGGATAGAAAGATGAGAGAAAACATTTTTAATTATTTGAAAAATAATATTATTATATTAATTATTTCTTTTATATTATTTTTAATAAGTATATTTGAGTTTATTTATTTTTATAAGAATATTAATGATAAAAATGGAACAATTAATTCTTATGAAAATAGTTCTTTTGAACTTAAAGAAGAAGTGAAGAAAGAAAATATTATAGTTGATATTAAAGGTGAAATAAAGAAACCTGGGGTTTATAATATTAAAGTTGGAAGTAGGGTTAATGATTTGATTAATGAAGCAGGAGGCCTTTCTAAAAATGCTAATACGAGGTTTATTAATTTATCTAAGAGGTTAGAAGATGGTGAAGTAATTGTTATTTATTCTAATAAAGAAATAAATGATGCTAAAAAGAATGATAAATTAGAGGTATCTGCTCCATGTGTATGTGAAGAAGTAAAAAATGATGCTTGTTATAGTGATAATAATACAAATAATAAAACAAATAACAGTTCTAAAATAGTAAATATTAATACTGCTAGTATTCAAGAATTAACTGTGTTAAATGGAATAGGTGAATCAAAAGCAAAAGCTATAGTTAATTATAGAGATAAAAATGGTAAGTTTAAAACAATAAAAGATATTATGAATGTAAGTGGTATAAGTGAAACACTTTTCTCTAAAATTAAGGATTATATTACTGTGTAACTATATATATTATGT
>CAKOKV010000134.1 GCA_934095805.1 uncultured Bacilli bacterium
TCACTTCCTTTATCATTAAATGCCTTTTTTCCCCACCAAAGAACAGATAAACTATTAGATTGTGCACCATAACCTCCCATTCCTTTATATGGTGTTCCCATAATAACTAATGGTTTTGATATATCACAATTTTTTTCCAAATTATACACCAAATCATAGGCAATATGCAAATCTTTTTGATATCTTTTATAATCATTATAAAATAATTTATTTAGTGATACTGTTTGTTGTAATACTAAAATTGTAATTGCTATACTTGCTAATATTTTTGTTATTTTATATTCATTTAAGAAATAATATACTGCCATCATAACAATAGCAACAAATAATCCCCAAGATGTACATGTTCTATATAAAACAGAACCAAGTTGTAATACACTTATGGCAAAATTTGATAAAAACATTGCCATAAATATTACTAAAATCATCCAATTTTTGTTTTTATCTGATTGCAAAATTCCTATTGCAAGTCCTATTATTGATGCAAAGTCAAATATTAATACTGGATAATATTTGATATTTTTTATTGCATTTATAATGTTTAACACTATTAATTGTAAACTTTCTAATATCCCATAACTTCCCCAGTTTATTTGTTTTTCTGCTACATCTGAAGTTTTAACCCCCGCTAAATATATTAGTTTTACAACAATTTGGTCTAAAACCACACTTATCGCAACAATTCCTAACGCACAAAAAATATATTTAAATATGTCTTTTATTTTTTTATTTTTATCTGTATATATCATTAAAATTGATGTTATGCAAATTGAAATTAGCATTACCTGTGCACAAGCCTCATACATTGACATTGCTAATGTTAATATTAGTGCTGATAAAACATATATATTTTTTTTATGAATATTGTTATAATTTTCGTAAAATATCATTACTCCAAATGATGCTAAAAAAGTTCCAAGCATAACAGCAATATTACAATTTTCAAATATAAATATTTCATTTATTATTGGAAATGATATAAACACTGATGCAAATATAATATATGCTCCTATTTGCAATTTTTCTTTTAAATTTTTCTTCAAAAATAGACACCATAATACTGATGTAAACATTATTACACTTGCAGCAATAAAATCTAACCAAAATGGTATAAATTCTGTTATATTTAAAATTTGATATATTACATATGCTCCCCATCTTCCTATTGCCAACATTTCTTTTCCATCATAATATCTATCAAAAGCAGTGTCGTCCATTCCAACTGATGAGTTTGTAATTGTAAAACCAAAACTTAAAATCGTTACTAAAATTATTGCTATAACAAATATTTTACTTTCACAAAAATATTTAATTGTTTTTTTGTAATCTTCCTTTATTTGCTTCATTTCTAATTTTTCCTTCCTATATTTTTTCTTAATACAAACAATAATATAAAGTATCCCCATCAAATATCAATTGTTCTTTATCTAACTTGTCCCATTTTTTATTAGAAAAATATTCTTGATAATATGCCGATTTATTTTTTTGTTCTACAAATTTCCTATTATTATAATAATTAAGTGCTCCTATTCTCGACCATTCTTTTACCAATGATTTATAACATAATGCAGATCCACTGTTTAAATCACTATAAAATAATTTACTATTGTTATTATACATAAATACAACATTTTTTACTTCTATATTATTTTGTTCTTCATATTCTTCTATCCATTTTCCTACTGTTTGACTTTCTTGTTTATCTAAATTATTCACTATTTTGTGTTCTTCCATTACAATAATTGAACTTCCAATTGAAATAAATATATACAAAAACATTATTGAATATAATATTGCTTCCTCAATTTTATTATTTTCTAAATTACAATATATGTATAAAAGCATTAATCCAATCATTGCGCCTATCGAAAATGCCATCCTGCCTGTTCCAAATGCAGATAAAGTAAATAAACTTGGTCCATATACAGTTCCAATACATATTAAAATTATAGCCAACAAGTTTAATGTTATATTACATTTATTTTTTCTCATAAATATTAATGAATAAATTAAAATTACTATAAGAAATATATATAACATATTTTTAGGAAATAATCCGTATGTGCTCTGTAATGTTCCATTTAGACTTTCTAGTATAACATTAATATTACTAAATATATTTTTTATACTTCCCATTCTAGATTGTGTTAAGCCAAAAATTTTTCCTGTTATTTTTATCTGAATCATATTAACTCCACAACCTAATGCTCCACATAAAACACTAAACAATACATTTTTTATCACTTGCATATTTATCTTTTTTTCTTTTAGTAAAGATAATACAAATGTTATTGTAAATAACCAGTTCATTGTGCCTTGATAAAATTGTATTGATAATATTGATATAATTATACTTTTTAATATATAATTTTTCTTTTTTTCTACTATTTGTTGTGCCGCTATTATATTTAGTAATATACTTACTGACATTATAGCACATTCTGCAAATTGCAGATTTTCTAAATATGCAAAATTGAATATTATTATATATGCTATTGCTAATATTATATATTCTGTTTTTTTGTTTTTTTCTTCAATATACTTTACTGTTATATTTTTTAATTTTATTACACTTATATTTGAGACTATTAGTGCTATTGCCGTTAATATTATAACATAAACCATTATTGGCATATTTAGTTTTTGTGCTATTAATGATATTAAACACATTATTGGTCTTCCATCATTTAACGAATATGTTATTGCATACGTTTCATATCCTTTATTTATTATGTTGTATGTGTCTGTTGCATAATGTCCTTTTAATAATGGGAAATATATTGCTGATGTTATAGTAAATATTATTACAAATATTATTATATTTACTTTATTTTGCTTTAAATAATTTTTCATAAGCACTCCTTTATTTTATTACTAATACACACAATAAAAAACTGTATCACCCTTAAACACAAATTGTTCTTTGTCTAACTTATCCCAATCTTTGCCTTTAAAATAAGCGTAATAAATATTTTTATCCATTTGCACCGTTTCTAACTTTCTACCAGTATAATAATTTAAGGCATCTATATTGCACCACCATATCATTAGTGCCCTACTTGTATATGATGTATCAAAAAACAAATTATAATTCCATGTTATATTTTTATCATAAGTAAACGCTATATTTTTTACCTCAATATTATTATTTTTTTCATATTCCAAAATATATTCATTTACCTGTAGTGCTTCTTCTTTATCCATTTCATTTGCCTTTTTATTGCAATACATTTGCAACGTATAATTTAAAAAGTTCATGACTATATAAATTGATAAAGCAAACAATAAAAAATATTTAAAAATCTTACTTTCACCAAAGATATTCGTGCTACAATATAAATACATAAAAATTAA
>CAKOKV010000135.1 GCA_934095805.1 uncultured Bacilli bacterium
CTTTACACCAGTACCACCTAATACTTCTTTATCATACTTATCTGCTTCTACAATAATAAGTTCATTGGTTGAACATATTGTATCATCCATATCAATTCCAATTACCATAATTTACTCCTTTATTTTAATAATAATTTTAATGCTTCTTTAATTTGATTTTCGATAGTTAACTCTGGATCAATTCTAGTTACAACACTCTTAATATCAGCACTTTTATATCCAAGAGCTTCAAGTGCCATAACAAGTTCTTCACTAGAATTACTTTCTTCACTATATTCAATACTAGATAATTTTCCTTTTAAATCTAGAATAATTTGTTTAGCAACCTTATCTCCAATTTTAGGAAATTTCTTTAAATATAATATATTTTCTCTATCTATTGCATCTACAATACCGCTAATAGAACCTGTAGCAAGTATAGGAAGAGCCATCTTAGGACCTAAACCTTTAACACCAATAAGCTTTAAAAATAATTCTCTTTCATCTTCACTTATAAAACCATATAAAGAATTTTCATCTTCTCTTATATGATTATAAACATAAGCAGTAGAAGTAGTGCCCTCTTTAAACTTATAAGGATTTGGTGTATATATCTTATAACCAACACCATTACAATCAATAACAACATAATTAGGAGCAGTCTTACTAACTATTCCTTTCAAATAATCAAACATATATATTACCTCATTTTTCCATTTCTTTATATTTTTTACCTATTCTAAATATAGTATTTTCAACATATTTTCTATCTTTATCAATAAGTTCAGCTATTTCCTTATTATCAAGGCCTTGAAGTTTAAGTTCAAAAATAACTTTTTCATTTTCAATTAATTTAGATTTAATTCTATTAGTAAGTTCAATCGTTTCCTCATGATCAATTAATTTCTTATTAGGTTCTTCTCTTTCATCTTTAAATATTTCATAAAAATTATTTTCAGAATCTTCAAACATTTTATCAAGAGAATAAGAAGTATTAAGTATTCTATTCTTTTGGGTAAATGTACTTCTAATAGTAGTAATAATAGATGACTTTATACAAGCATTAGCATAAGTATAAAAAGTAACATCCCTGTCTTTATCATAAGTTTCTATTGCATTTAATAAGCCAATTAAACCCTCTTGATATAAATCAGATATTTCAATACCAACAATTTTATACTTTTTTAAAAAATCTTTAAGTATTATAAGTATCATACCTTTATACTTATTAATAAGCTCTATAGTTGCATTTTCATTATTTTCACTGCATAAATAAACAAGTTCATTATCATTTAAATCATCATAATTCATAATTCACCTATTTATATTTCATTATTTCATATATAAGAATACCAGAAGCAACAGAAGCATTTAAAGAATTTACTTTACCCTTCATTGGTATAGAAATAATCTCATCACAAGAATTGCTTACTATTTTTTTAAGACCATGTCCTTCACTTCCAATAATTAAACAAGTCTTAGAATCATATTTAATACTCCTATAATCTTTACCTAATGCATCACTTCCATAAACCCAAAATCCAAGTGATTTAAGCTTCTTTATAGTATTATTTAAATTAACAACTTCAACTATCTTAACATTGTTTAAAGCACCACTAGAAGTCTTATAAACAGTACTATTAACACTAACACTTCTATTTCTAGGAATAATAATATAATCAACCCCAGCACATTCACAAGTTCTAATAATAGCTCCAAAATTATGTGGATCTTCAATAGAATCTAACATAACAATAAAATTAGCTTTATCATCATTTTCAAGAGTTTCAATATTTAAATATCCATATTCTTCAATATCTAATGCAATACCCTGATTAGTACTACTACCACACATCTTATCTATCTTATTCTTATCAATATGAAACTTCTTTAAACCCTTTTTATCAATCCTATCCATTAATTCTTCATCGCGAAAATTATTATCTAAAAATACCTTATAAACTTTAGTATTACTATTTAATATTTCTCTTGCTACATTTCTTCCATATACAAGCATAACTCCTCCACTATTCCTTAATCTTCTTAATAAGTAATCTAATAACATTAGTAAATGTAAATATTAAACTATATAATATATTTATTATAAAGAAAGAATATATAGAAAATGATTCCTCTGTATTACTCAAATCTTCATCAATAACAAAATCTATTTTACCATTAACAATATATATTACTAATATACCTATCAAACACATAATTAAGTTACTAACTATTACTTTATAACTAATATAATCTTTCTTAAATAACAAATATATATAATATACTAAATATAATATTATTTCAATTAATATTGTTATATATCTATTAGTAGTTATAAGAAACAATAATATTAAAAGTATTATATTAATTAATATAATTATTAAAATATCTTTATTTTTCATTTATAATATCCATTTTAGCACTAAGTGCAGCAATGCATCCTTCACTTACAGCTGTATTAATTTGATAAACATCTTTTTTAATAATATCACCAGCAGCATAAACACCTTTAACATTAGTTTCCATTCTGCTATCTACATCAATATTACCAGAATCATTTATAATACCAAGTTCATTTAAAAAATTTACTTCAGTTATATATCCATTATAAATAAAAGCAGCATTACATTTAATAACATCATCAGTTTCTAATTTAACACCAGTAAGTACATCTTGCCCAATAAACTCTTTAACACTAGAATTTATTATCTTAATTCTTTTATCATTATATTCATTATTTGTAATAAGTGTTACAGAAGAAGCTACACTAGATAAATAAATAGCTTCACTAAATGCTAAATCATTATTACCAGTAACAACTACATCTTTATCTTTATATAAATGACTATCACATATAGCACAATAACTTATACCTTTTTTATTATATAATTTTTCTCCTTTAACTCCTGCTTTCTTAGGCTTTCTTCCAATCGCAATTAATACCTTTTTAGTAAGATATTCACCTTTGTTAGTTATAACTTTTTTAGTTTCATTATTATCTTCAATTTTAAGCACCTTTTCATGCTTTAAAGGAACATTTAAGCTTCTAACATGATCATACATATTAAATGCAAGATCACTGCCAGATACATCTTTAAAACCCAAATAATTATCAACTTTATTTAATTTATTTAATAATCCACCTGGACTATCAGCTTCAATTAATAAAGAATTTAAATTAGCTTTACTAGCATATATACTAGCACTCATACCAGCAGGACCAGCACCAATAATTATTAAATCAAACATAAACCCTCCTAAAATCTTATTTCTTCTGTTTCTGGTGAATTATATAATTCCTCTAACTTAGGTTTTCTACCTTGAATAAGTTGT
>CAKOKV010000136.1 GCA_934095805.1 uncultured Bacilli bacterium
ATACCCATTAATACCATTACTTGTGCTTCAGTTAATCCATTATTATAGGATTTATATGCTTCAACTATATTTGCTTCTTTTTTTCCATGGGATATTACAATATAATCTTCATCTATAAAATATTCTGCAAATCTGTCAAAAGATGTTATTCTAGATTTTAAATTTTTATTTTCATCATTTAAATCAATATTAGTATTATTTTTTTCATTATATTCATCAGATATTTTCTTATACATTTTGTTAAGAGTATCATTTAATTTTTTTGCATTACTACTCTTAAATATTATTAGTGAATGATATTTTTTCTTATCACATTCTGTATGTTCAAGATTTGCTTTCAACTTTTCTAATAAAAAATCCTCAACTATAATATCTAATTCAACTCCAACTAAAAGACATCTATCTTTTATATTTAACGATTTATCACTATAATATTCTTCATATACTGGTACATTTATAATATTATGGTCAGTAAATGACAATAATTTTATATCATATTGTGGTTCAGAAATTTTATTTATTAATTTTTTTAGTTCAAAATTGCCTTTATAATCATTTGTTTTGGTTTTACTTGAATAGTTAGTATGAATATGTAAATCGCATTTAAAATAATCTGAATAATTATTTTCTTGTGTTTCTTCATTTATTAAGTTATCATTTTCTATTTGTTCAACATCCATATAAATCCTCCTATAAATATATCATTTAATACAATGGCATTATGACATTATATCGATATATGGTTATTTATTTAATAATTTTTCCAATCTATGTTGTAATTGATATAAAGTAATATTATTTTCTACTTCACCATTTAAATCTTTAACAGCTTGTAATAATATTTGCTTTTTTGATGGATTACTATTATTAGGGACTTCATTATTTGTATCTTCTTCATATATTCCCAAAGTTCCATCTTCCTTAGTTTTAGAGTAATATGTTTTATTTGTTAAACTAGATTTAAAATTAATATCTTTAAAATGATGTCTATTCTTTGCTAATTCTCTATTTTTTTTAGCAGTTTCTTCTTCTTGAACTTCATTCTTAGTTGGTTTATATAAATGAAGTCTTTCTTTTGTTCCACTTATAATGGCGATGTCTTCAAGTAGCTCATATGCATCTTCTGGAGTTATTAAATAGAATTCTCTGACTCTTACTTTATCATTTATTGTATCCACACTTCTTAAATCAGCATTTAATTTGTCTATTATTTTATGCAAAACTTTATCTGCTGATTGAGTTTCCACTTCATAAGTTGCATATAATCTAAAAGCGAATGGAACAGCTTCAGAATTATTTAATTGATTTAATCTATTTTCTACATTTTTTGAATATCCTATCTTTACATAATCAGGAAAAGAAGGATTAGTAAATATATATATTTTTCCAACAATATTTTCGTTCATAATTTAATTCATCATTCTTTCTATTTTAAATATTTTTCAATAATTTTTGTTTTTTTATTTTCATAATTATGTAATAATTCTTCCGTTTTGGTAATTTTTTCAGTTAATTCTTTTACTTGCTTTGCGATTTCATTTTGAATATCTTTAGAAGGCAATTTTATAACTAAAGAAGATACTCTATCGGTAGAAGCTCTATTACTTCTTGAGAATCTTTGCTTTTTTCCTTCAATTTCAATTATTTTTGACAAATATAATGGATTAATGTTATCATCTAACACCTTTATATAGCCACAATGATCGGTTGGATAAAATCTAATTCCTTTTTCTAGGTATCTTATCATCCAATCGCCATCTATTCCCCATAATATATATGGTGATGAGTAATCATCAATAATTTCTTTGTCAATTTTTCCAAATATTTCGTTTACATTAGCACTAATTACAGGAATTCTTCCATCATCGATTAATTCACTTTTTAATACTCTACTTCCTATAGATAATTTAAACTTATCTTTATTATCTAATCTCATATCAATTGTATTACTTTGCTTGTTTTTAAATAGATCATCAATCGTCTTTTTACATTTTTCTATATTTGCTTTTAATAATAAATACTCCTCATCTGTTTTTTCACACTCTGATATAATCTTTTCCTGAATATCTGTTGGTGCTAATGGTATTGGAATATTTTTAATATCATCAGGATAAACATGTGGTTGAGCAGCACCTTTTTTAAATGATTCCATTATATCAGGTATGCTTTTTAAATAATAGTATATATACTTTGTTTCGACATCATTTTTTCCCTTTATTGTTGTACAATCTGATGCAAATATTTTTTCTTTCCAGAAATTTACAAAGCCTGCATTTGCTCCAGAAGCCGAAATGGTTATTATATTCTCATCGCGATTATATTTATCTATTTTATATGCATAATCAGTACCACCTGCTACTACTTTGTAATTACCTTCATTAGTAGATTCTCTTGTTATTGATTGACCTTTAAGTATATCTGATGTTAGGTTTGATAGTTTATCAACTTCATACTTACTCTTTACAACAATTTTTTCTGTAATATTTAAAGAAATTGATTTATCAAATGTCGTCTTGTTAAAATTCAACAAATCTACCAATTTATTTTTTTTGACTTGCTTTTTATCTGATGTTATTATTTCTTTTCCTAAATAACAATTTCTAATACATGAATTGATCTTATTATTATCAAATAAATCTTCCTGATTAAATAATGGTGTATTAATTTTTTCTATACCTTTATTTTTTGATAATGTGCTATCATTATCATTGCTATTTGCACCTATATATTTAATTCCTTCTGACCCTTTTCTATTTGACCATTCGTACCCTAAATACCTTTTTATATCATCTTTTGATGAAGGAGCATTTACAACAATTACAGAATTTTCTTGTTCACTAGCTAACATATAATAATATAACTTATCTTTTTCTAGTTCTAATATTTTTGATATAATTTTTACTTTTGAATCATTCAAATATTCCTTAAACATATCATGATTTTTTAAATTCTCATTTAATTCATGACTGGTTAATAATTCAATATAATCATTATATTCTATATTTTGCATTTTCAAATATGACACTAGTATTTCTTTATCATCAAAAACTTCATCTTTATCAAAATTACCATTGAACCAAGAATCAACCCTATTCTTAAAATGTTCAGCTAAAGGCGGATTTTCATCTTTTTTTCTTAAAAACAGCGTAACTGTATTAGTACCTGTTGCACCAAAAGTTCCACTTGGTAATTCAACAATACTGATTACATCAAAGTTTTTTAATATTATTTCTCTCGCAGAAGTATATAAATTACTTCCATTTGTCAATAAAGATGCTGGTAATATTAT
>CAKOKV010000137.1 GCA_934095805.1 uncultured Bacilli bacterium
CAGAAGTAAGAAATAAATATTATAATGATATCCCAAATATTGTAAAAAAATATATGGATAAAATTAATACACTAGCACTTACAGACTATAAACCATTTAATTATTATGGTAAAAAAGATGCAACTCATGTAATCGTAGCTATGGGAAGTGTATGTTCTACAATTAAAACAGTAGTTGATATTTTAAATAAAAAAGGATATAAAGTTGGTATGATAGAAGTTCATCTTTATAGACCATTTAGTACTAAATATCTTTTAGATGTACTTCCAAAAACAGTTGATACAATAGCTGTACTTGATAGAACAAAAGAACCTGGCAGTACAGGTGAACCATTATATTTAGATGTAATGGAAGCATTAAAAAAGAAAAATATAAACATTTACGGTGGTATATATGGTTTATCATCAAAAGATGTACCACTTAAAGATATAAATGCAGTATTTAAAAATATATTAAGTGATAATCCTAAAAATAATTTCACAATTGGTATAAAAGACGATGTAACTCATTTAAGCTTAGAACCAGAAGAAATAGAATATGATAGTGATTATCAAGAAATAAAAGTATATGGATTTGGTTCGGATGGTATGGTAGGAGCATCTAAAAACTTTATTAAAGTTTTAGGTGAAATAAAAGAAAACTATGTTCAAGGATACTTCGAATATGATTCTAAAAAGAGTGGTGGAACAACTATATCACATTTAAGAGTTGGACCATCTAAAATAGAAGCACCGTATTTCCTAACTTCACCAGATTTTGTAGTAGTATCAAAAGATGTATATTTAAATAATTACTATTTATTAAAAGATATAAAACAAAATGGTACACTTTTAATTTCAAGTGATAAGAATGATGAAGAATTAAATAAATTGATAAATAATGATAATAAAAAAGAAATAATAAATAAAAATATAAAAGTATATATTGCATCATTAGATGAACTAAATAAAAAATATAATCTACATGGAAAAATAAATAATATTATTTGTACATATATGTTAAAAATATCAGGATATGGTAGAAATGAAATAGAATTATTTAAAAAATTAGTTTCAAAAACATATAGTAGTAAAGGTAAAGAAGTAGTTGATAATAATATAAATGCAATAGATGAATCACTTAAATATTTAGAAGTTATTGACAATAAAATATTTACACTTGAAAGTGAAAATAATAATGTAAAAGACTTTACAAACGAAATATTAAAACTTAGAGGCAATATGCTTAATGTTTCTGACTTTATTGGCCATGAAGATGGAACTTTTGAGGGTGGAACAGCTAAAAGTGATAAGAGAAAAATTAGTCCATTTGTGCCAAAGTGGTGTAAAGAAAATTGTATAGAATGTAATCAATGTTCATTCGTGTGTCCTCATGCTTGTATAAGACCATTCTCACTTACAGATAATGAGTTAATACTTGCTCATATAGATAAAGATGAAACAATTAAAAGTTTAGGAGAAGACAATAAAAACTTCTATATTTCAGTTTCAGAAGCTAATTGTACAGGTTGTGGACTTTGTATGAAAGCTTGTCCTGGTAAGAATCAAGAAAAAGCACTTATAAGTGGAAAATATAGTGAAAGACTAGATAATATAAGTGATTATTTATTTAACAATGTTGAAAATGATACACCATTTAATAAATATACAGTTAAAGGTATAGGATTTAAAAAGCCATACTTTGAATTTAGCGGTGCTTGTGCTGGTTGTGGAGAAGCAGCTTATATAAAATTATTAACAGAACTATATGGTAAAAATATGGTAATTGCTAATGCAACTGGATGTTCTTCAATATATGGAGGAAGCCTTCCTTTAACACCATATAAAATTCCATGGATGAATTCATTATTTGAAGATAATGCTGAATTTGGTTTTGGATTACATATGTCTTATAAAAAAATGAGAGAAAGAATAAAAGATATAATGTTTCAAACAAGAGATATAGTTTCTCCTGAAATAAAAGCTACATTCAAATTGTGGATAGATAATATGGAAGATGATGACTTAACTCTTGCAATTAAGAACAAATTAGAAACAGCAGAAATCCCAAATGAATTAAGAGAACTATTAGATTATATTCCATCAAGAAAAGTATGGATACTTGGAGGAGACGGATGGGCTTATGATATCGGATATGGAGGACTAGATCATATCCTTCATAGTAATGAAGATATCAACATAATGGTACTTGATACAGAAGTTTATTCAAATACAGGTGGACAAAAGTCAAAATCAACAAGAATGGGAGGAGTAGCAGAATTCTCATCAAATGGTAAACATGAAAACAAAAAAGACCTATTCAAAATAGCAATGAGTATTCCAAATGTTTATGTAGCTTCAATCTCACTTGGAGCAAATATGATGCAAACATTAAAAGTATTAAAAGAAGCATACGAACATAACGGACCATCATTAATAATTGCTTATAGTCCATGTATTGAACAAGGAATAATAGGTGGACTTAGTAATTCACTTGATGAACAAAAACTATTAGTTGAAGTAGGATATAATCTACTTATGAGATATAATCCAGAATCAGATACTTTAACAGTAGATTCAAAAGAACCAGATTTTACAAATTATGATTCTGTATTTAGAAGCGAATTAAGATATAAAAATTTAGAAGTTAAAAATGAAAACGAATATCAAGAACTATATGAATTAAATAAAAATTATGCTCTTGAAAGATATAACTATTTCAAAGATTTAGAGAACAAACAAAAATGATATATGAATTTGATATAAACCAAAGAGCATTTAATGCAATTAAAAGTAGAACAAAAAGAGTAGAAATAAGATGTACAAAAATAGGTAAAAATCATTTTGATTATAGTGTATTAAAACCAAATGATTATATAATCTTTGAATCAAATAATGAAAAAATAAAATGCTTAGTTGAAGAAATAAATTGGTATAAAAGTATTGAAGAATTATTAATTCAAGAAGGTACAAGATATACCTTATCTTCAACTAACGATTTTAATGAAGGAATTAAATCAATAAATAGTTTAGATGGTTATAAAGAGTCTATAAAAATAAATGGGATATATGCAATACATATAAAATATATAGAGTAAAGAATAAAATGGAGAATGAAGTATGAATAAAAAAAGGTTTTACATTAGTTGAATTACTAGCTGTAATAGCAATATTAGCACTACTTGTAATAATAGCTTTACCAAATGTTCTTGAAATGTTTAATAAATCAAAGAAAGAGTTATTTTTAACAGAAGTTAAAACCATATATAAAGAAGTATCTAAAAAATATATTTCTGAAAATATGAAAGG
>CAKOKV010000138.1 GCA_934095805.1 uncultured Bacilli bacterium
GTTGAACCACCAAATTCAAAGTATCCTTTTTCTTCACCTTTTTTAAATATATAATTTTCGTGTTCATTTTTTATTTTTCCGATTGCCATTGCACCTATTTCTATATGAACAACTTCATCAAAGTTATTAGTGTGAAGTATTGTCCACTCTCTTGTGTTTGTTTTATAAAAATTATATCTTTTTAAGGCAATTGGTTGTACTGTATGTAATATGCCTTTTATTTTATTATTCTTTTCTTGATAGCCTGAATCTATATAACAATATCTATGATAATCTGTTGGTGATAATCTAAATACTAAAGCATACCCTTCTTTATATTCTTTTAATATTTTTTTATCAATTATAGTATCAATTGTATAGTATGAATCTTTGATATATAAAGTTAAATCATCACTTATTGTATAAACTGATAGCTTACTATCACAAGGTGATATAAAAGCTGTTTTAGTCATATTAATTGGTCTTTTTATTGATATTATTTTTCTAGTAAAAAATTCATTAAATGAATTATAATTTGTTTTTTCGTAATCTGTTATTTTTATTTTATTATCTTTTATGAATTTTTTTATTTTATATTTTGATAATCTACTATTCATATATATACCGGCTATATCTGATATAAATTTCATAGTACATATTTTTAAAAGTATTCTACCTATTAGTGTATTATAGAAAAATGATAGTGTTTTTGTTGACTTTACTTCTTCTATTTTATCACTATTTCTATGCTTTATTTTATATATCATAAGCATTTAGTTGCGATAATAAACATTATCTCAATTACTCCGATTAATATTAAGAATATCATTGTTTTAAGACCTGGTTTTTTTATTTTAATTTTTGTTATAAATAATATTCCAACTATTAACATTACTGCTGCATAAGCAATTGGAAAATACTTTCCTATATATTTTCTAAATATATATAAAAATGGAAATATTAATGCTGATGATGTAACTGGTAAACCTGTATATACTTTTACTGGTGTATTACTGTTTCTAGTTATTTCAAGTACATTAAAATATGCTAGTCTTATTAAAGCAGCAAGTGGAAAAAATGCAACCACTGGAAGTAAATATCTATAATCAAATGGTAAAAATGTATCTTTTAGAGCTAAACTATAACCTATTATTGAAGGTAATACTCCAAAACAAACTAAATCTGATAAACTATCTAGTTGTATACCAAAATGTCTTTCTTCTGCTGTTCTTTTTTTCTTAGTTCTTGCTACTCTTCCATCAAACATATCGCAAAGTCCACTAAACATTAAACAAAATATTGCTGGAAAAATATGTCCATTTATTGCTAAAGTTATACCAACTATACCAGAAATAAATCCCATATATGTTAATAAAACTGTATAATCATAAAATCCTATCATCTACTACACACCTCAATCTAATTATACATATTTTTTACATAAAATGCAAACAATCAGTTTTTCTTATACATTATTATATATTTATTATTTTTCTTTTTTTATACAAAATTCCCATAATATTTTTGGTTTTTCATATCTATCCATTTTCTTTTCTTCTAAATTACATATTTTGAAATTCTTAAATAACTCTTCAAAATCATCTTTATCAAAAAATCTTTTATATATTTTACCGTCATAATAAAAATGCTTTTCTATTTCTTTTGAATTAACTGGAATATGTAAACTATCATTAAATGAATTAACTCTTGCAATTAGATATCCATTTTCTTTTAGTACTCTATATATCTCATTAAAAATATATTTTGTTTTTGATAAATCAAAATAATGTAAACTAAGGTCTGCGATTATTATATCTTTCGAATTATCATCAAATGGTAAACCATTGCTCATATCAAAAAGCATTGTTTTTATATTTGGATTTTCTATATTAACAATTTTTAATACTTCTTCTGAAAAATCACAAGCTATTATATTTTTATAGCCATTAGTAATTAAATATTTACTTGTATATGCTCTTCCACAGCCAAGTTCTACAATATTATCATCTTTATGTAATAATTCTATATATTTATTAAACCATTCATCATAAGTGGATGTATATACCTTATGTATGTTATCCCAATATTTGTTTAATTCTTCTTTCATATTTTCACCACTATTTCTATATTTATGATAACAAATATTATATATATTTTCAAATGTAAAAAGCAGCACTTTTTATGCTGCTTATTTTATAACTATATTAACTATTTTATTTGGAACAACTATTTCTTTTATTATTTCGTGTCCTTCTAAATGTTTAATTACATTTTCTTGTTCATGAGCTATTTTTAATACTTTTTCTTTATCTAAATCTTTTTCTGTTTCAAATGTAGCTCTTAATTTACCATTAACACTTACTGCGATTGTAACTGTATCTGTTTTAGTTAATTCTTCATCATAAGTTGGCCAAGATGCATAAGTTAATGTATCAAGTGTACCATCTATTATTGAATACATTTCTTCTGATATAAATGGAGCCACTGGATAAAGAAGTTTAATAAACCCTACTGCATATTCTTTACTTATATATTCTTCTTTGCTTACGGCATTCATAAATATCATAAGTGTACTTATTGCTGTATTGAATTTTAGATTTTCATAATCTTCAGTTACTTTTTTAACTGCCATATTATAAATTTGTTCTAAGTTTTTATTTTCTTTATCTTTTACTTTATCGCTTTCAATTAATTGTCTATATACTCTTTCTAAGAATCTTTTACTTCCGACTACTCCTTCATTACTCCAAGGTTTATCTGCTTCAAGAGGTCCCATAAACATTTCATATAATCTTAATGTATCTGCTCCAAACTCATTTACTACATCATTAGGATTTACTACATATTCTGGATATCTTTTTCCCATCTTAATTCCATTTGCTCCTAAAATCATTCCTTGATGAACTAATTTTTTAAATGGTTCTTTTACTGGAACTACTTTTTTATCATATAAGTAATTATTCCACATTCTAGAATATAATAAATGTCCCGTTGCATGTTCTGGTCCACCTATATATAAATCTACAGGCATCCAATGTTCTAATAGTTTATAATCAGCTAAACATTCATCATTATCTGGATCAATATATCTTAAGAAATACCAACTTGAACCAGCACTTCCTGGCATTGTAGAAGTTTCTCTTTTACCTTTTTTACCATCAACTGTAACATTTACCCAATCTGTTTTTTTATTAAGTGGAGCTGTTCCATCTTTTCCTGGTGTGTAGTCTTCAAGTTCTGGTAATATAAGTGGTAATTCACTATCTTTAAGTGCTATATAT
>CAKOKV010000139.1 GCA_934095805.1 uncultured Bacilli bacterium
TTTCCATTTATAATAAGTTCTACTTTTAGAAATATTATTAAAAATGCTAGTTTACTTAATATAATTAATGGTGTTTGTATGATAGCTTTTTTAATATTCTTATATTATAAAGATTTAAAGAAGGAATTTAAGACATTTAAAAAGAGTTTTAAGAGTTCTTTAAAAACTGGTTTTAAATATTATATTATGGGTATAGGAGCTATGATTTTATCTTCTATATTTATATCTAATTTTACTGGTGGTGGAACTTCTTCGAATGAAAGTAATGTAAGAGAATTATTAGTAGCATATCCATTCTTAATGCTTATTAATATTTCTATAATAGCACCTATAAGTGAAGAAATTATATTTAGAAAAAGTATACATACAATTATTAAAAATAAATGGGTAAGAGCTACTATCTCTGGTTTATTATTTGGAGGGGCTCATTTGCTTACAGGAGATGCAATTAGACTTGTTGATTTATTATACTTATTACCTTATGGATCACTTGGATTTGTATTTAGCTTAATGGACACTGATACTAAATCAACAATGACATCAATGAGTTTCCATGCAATACATAATACCGCTACTGGAGTTTTACTACTTTTGGTTTATAGTTTAGGAGTAGCTATTTAATGGAAAAAGAAGATAAGAAAGAAAAAAAAGAGGAAAAAGAAGTAAAGAAAAAGAAACATATATTTTTAAAATTGTTTATGTTTATTATTTTGCTTGCCTGTTCTTTATATTTTTATGCTAAATACTTAGGTGTAAAAGGACTAGTAGTAAAGGAATATAGAATTAATAGCGAAATATTAAGTGATAATTTTGATGGTATTAAAATAGTACATTTTTCTGATTTACTTTATAAATCGACAGTTGATTTAAATGATTTAAAAAATATAGTTAATAATATTAATAGATTAAAACCAGATATTATTGTATATACTGGGGATCTTGTTAGCGATAATAAGATTAGTAATGATGATAAAGAAAAGATTATTGAATATTTAAGTAGTTTAAATGCTAATATAGGTAAATATATTGTTATGGGAGAAAATGATTACTCTTATAGTGAATATGAATATGTTATATCTAAAAGTGGTTTTACATTACTTAATAATAGTTATGAAGAAATATATTATAAAACCAATGATCCTATTTATATTGTTGGTCTTCCTAGTTCAATAAAAGAACAAGTTAAATTAGAAGATGCATTTAAATTTTATAATGAAGAAGATAGAAAATATATTATTTGTTTAGTACATGATGGTAAAACTATTAAATATATAGATGAAAGTAGTTATGAAGTTGATTTAATACTTGGAGGACACTCTTTAAATGGTAGTATTGATGTTCCATATTATGGGGCTCTTATTCTTGATGAACTTTCAGATAAATATTATAGTGAACATTACGAAAGAGGTATTACTAATATTTATATATCTTCTGGACTTGGTACTAGAAAATATAAATATAGATTTAATAATAAGCCATCTATTAATTTATATCGTTTAAAAGCACAGAAATAACTGTGTTTTTTTCATATAATAGAGTGAGGTGAATTATGTATAATAGTGTAAAATATTCTAAGGATAGATTCGGTTTTGCAGCTCCTTTTTTACTTGGAGCTTTAACAGGTGGAGTAGCAGTTGGCATAACTAATCCTTATAGGCCTAGACCAGTTTATTATAGTAGTCCTTATCCATATCAATATTATCCTTATTATTGATTTATAGTATAATATGCCTGTTTTATGGGACTTTTGTTGTATTAAGTCTGGATGTGATTATAGTGCAAAAGCTTTTGATGCTTTAAGAAGAGCAAATAAAAATCAAAGTAATAATCTTATTTTAAGAAAAAATAGTAATTCTATTTAACTGGAATTACTATTTTTACTTCTGTCCATTCATTTAATTTAGATGTATATTTTATACTTCCATTATGTAGATCAATTATTTCTTTTGATAAACATAATCCAAGACCAGTACCAAATGATTTTTTTGAATAAAATGGTGTAAAAAGATTATTAATTGTATCTTTATCCATACCGTGACCATTATCTCTTATTATAGTTATTAATTTATTATTTATAATATAACTTTTAATATTAATCTTTCCATTTTGATCAAGAGCTTCTGTTGAATTTTTAAGTATATTTATTAATACTTGTTTTAATCTATTATAATCAGCTGATATTAATAATTCTTTTTCAGATTCAATATTTAATGTAATGTTTTTATCATTGAAGAAGGGCAGTATTGTATCTTTTGCTTCCATAAGTAAATCATAATAATTCATATTACCTTTAATAATATTTAAATGATTAATTGATGAAAAATCTTTTAACACATTAAGAGCATTTTCAACTTCTATATCTAATATATTTTTATATCTTAAACATTTTTCACTATCATTAGGATCAAATATACTTAAATATCCTTTTATAACAGCGAGTGGATTTTTTATTTCATGTGTAACTTTAAATATACTTGTTTTAATTATCTTATTGTTTTCTATATCTTCTAATGTAAAATATAATTTCATTCTTTTTTTAAGTAATTCTATCATAATAGTACATATATAAATACTAATTATAAATAATAAATTATAAGTATTAAATATAATCATATATATTAAATTAATTATTATAAAAACATTTATAAATAGTTTTTTATTTTTGATAATGAAATACAATATAAATAATATAATATGATATATAATCACGAATAAAATATTAATATTAAATAGTTTTATAACTAAAATATTTATTAATGATAAAAATATACTTATTTTATATTTATCATATATAAAACATAATAGGATAGGTATAGTAAGATAATATATATACTTAATATTATTTATTCTTATAAATATATATAAAGAGGAAAAATATATTAATAAGATAGTTAATTCTAATATAAGATTATTATGAAGTTTATTTATTTCACTTTTTAAATAAAAAAATATTATAAATATCATAATGGGTATTATTATTACAGTATTAAATATATAATTTATTTCTAGATTATTCATATTTTCACCATTTATATATTATCATAAGTAATTTGTCGAATTTTGTCGAATTATGTAAAAAAAATAAGAAAATTTAATTTCTTATTTTAGATCGGTCATATATTTTTTTATTTGTTTTGAGTTTGGACCTAATATTATTTTAAGTTCATTATCAATTTCAACTATACCTTTAGCACCTAGTTTTTGTATTCCTTCTTTGTTAACTATGCTTGTATCTTTAAGTGTAACTTTTAG
>CAKOKV010000140.1 GCA_934095805.1 uncultured Bacilli bacterium
TCTTCAAAAGCATATTAGCTATATATAATCCAAGTCCTCTATTCTTACCTTTAGTACTAAAATTCTTTTTTCTAAGAGTTTCTATATTAACATCATTATTATAACTATTTTCAAGAATGATTATTACTTGTCCATTTTGTTCAAAAACCTCAATAAAAACCACTTTATCATCAGTTTTCAATGCAGCTTCTAAAGCATTATCCATAACAATACCAAGTACTTTAGACAATATAACATATTCATCCGCAGCTAATTTTTCAAGCGGTGAAGAAACTCTTTTAGAAATATTAATATTCAAATTAATATTTTTCTTCCTCATATCATTTATTTTATAATATAAAATACCTTTTAAACCTGTTGGTAACTTAGATATATTTTTAACAGCTGCTTCACTATTATTATCATACATAACAATTAAATCATCTAACACTTTATTATATTCTTTAGTATTCTTATTCTTAAAACTCTTTAATATTATAAGATTATTTAACATTTCATGTTTATTTATTCTATTTTCATCAATAATTTTTTCATATTCAGAAATAAAGTTTAATAATGTTTCTTTCTCATTAGATTCTTTATTAGCTTTATAATTTTTTAACAAAGCAAATAACAACAAAAACAGGAATAAACCTAACACAGTAACATCTAAAAAATAGTGTTGATAATTATAATCAAGTGAAAATTTAGTTGCTATAGCTATAACAAATGTAACAGTTAAAAATATCAATAACAAATAAACATAATTATTTTTTGATAACTCAATTACCATATTATTTACTTTCTTAAAAATTTTTATTTTACAACACAAATATGTAGAAAAAGAAACTATTAAAGTAAATAATCCTTTAGCTATACCACTACCATCAAATTGAACATAACTGAGTTTAGGAATCAAAATAATAAAAACAGACATTATAAAATCATTGAAAAGCATTAATAAAAAACATATTAAACTAGATGATACAGTAGTTCTCATATCATTTTTAAAAATAAACTTACAAAAAGTAATAAATATGAAAAAACTTATTAAAGTTCTACTAACAATAAAATTAAAACAAGTATTCAATACAAAAACAAATGCAGAAATAACTATCAAAACAACATTTTCAAAACTTATTTTAAATTTACTACCACTTATAACAGCATATCCTATATACATACCAAATAGAGATATAAAACCTGATATAAATAGTGCTATATAATCAATTTTTTCCATAATTATCTATTTCCTTTTTATGACTTTTAGAAACTACAAATTCAGCTAAGCCATCTTTAAAATATACTTTATTAATATTCCAATCGATCTTAACAACATTATTCATGTTAATTAATGTTCCTTTTAAAGAAATAATAAAATACTTCGGAAATTTATCTTTTATAGAATTAATCGTATCAATAGTATAATAAATATCACTCTTACAAACTACTTTAATTCTTCTATCATCTCTTTGAATATAATCTATATTATTTATTGGTATAGTATAATCAGTATTTTTATAAGTGAATTTATATACACTATCCATATTAAGCATTCTTAAACATATAGCAATATTTTCAGATAAATTCTTTTCAATATTATCAGATTTACCAATAAAATCTAATATCTGCAATCTTTGTTTATAAACTTGATAATATAAAGAAGTATGAGCTGTTATTATAATTATTGGACTTAACCAATCATTATATTCATTTCTTATCTTCCTTGCTATATCAATACCATCTCCACTTGGAAGCTCTAAATCTAAGATATAAACGGAATTAGGTTTTGGATTCTTAAAATAATCAAGTAAATTAGCATCAAAATCAGAAAATTCTTCAACTTCAAAACCAATTTTATTATTCATCATAATTGAAATAATAATATTATTAACCTTTTTTCTGTGTATATTATTATCGTCTACTACAATAAAATTTATCATTTTAAGAGACATCTCCCTACTTTTTTAATAATACCACACAAACAATATTTTTTCAACAAAAGAAAAAAGCTTACAAGAAGCTTATTTCAAATCACTAACAGACATAGTATATAAGTTTTCTGGATCTATTGCATTATCCTTATAATATACTTCAAAATGCAATAATGATTTTACAGATGTATCTGGTTTATAAGAAGTTGTTGTTCCAAATATTTCACCTTGATTAATTTTATATCCAACATTAACAATAACATCTTTAACATTAGAATAAACAGATTTCAAATTATCATTATGTTTAATAGTAACAATCTTACCATAAATTGCATTATCCTCAATGCTAATAACTTCACCATCTAGTATAGAAACAACTTCAAAATCTTCATCATAAGTATAATCAACACCATTGTTTTGCATATAAGTGTTCTCATAATATATTAATGAATTAACTTGTTTTTTGGAATCGCTTTCGAAATCATAGAAATATTTCCATACCTTAACTTTATCATTAGTATATGGCTTAACTATACTATTACTTTCTGTTTTAGAAACAGGCACAGTATCTTTTACAAATACTTTATCAAGAGTATAGTTATAATTATTTTTTTCATTTAAGAAATTTTTAACTCCAGAAACAACTAGTATAGAACTAACAATCATTACTGCAATTACACCAACATATATAGATGGCACTATTATTTTTGAATATTTATTCATATTTCACTCTCCTAATAATAGAGTGAACATTTTTTTATAATTTATTCGTGATTTTTATTCCAGTATAGTAATGTTTTAATATTTCATCATAACTATACCCATCATGTGCCATATAGTTTGCACCATATTGACTCATACCAACACCATGTCCATAACCAACAGTATGAATATAAACAAAATCTTTATCATAAGTAATACTAAAATCAGTAGACCTAAGACCAAGTAAACTTCTAAATTTAGTACCCTTATAATTATTATTATTTATTTTTATATTATTAACTCTATTAGTAGGACTCCTATCAATTTTAATATTACTTATTTTATTATCTTTAAGACTTAATTTTTTTAAAAAGTCAGACACTTTAATTTTAATATCTTTTTCATTATTATTAGATTTCTTATCCCAAGAAGAATCAACAGAAACTAAATAATCTAATTTTTGACTAAAAACATTTTCTACATTTTCAGTTTTACCATTAGAAATAGAAAAATAAAATGCAATAATTACTTTATCATTATATGTCATATACTCACCTTTAGTATCATTTACTGCATTACTTATCTTAGTATAATATTT
>CAKOKV010000141.1 GCA_934095805.1 uncultured Bacilli bacterium
TTTATAAAGCTGTTTTGTATAAAGTTTGGTATTGTAAAAATAATAAAGCAATATCTATTGGTAGTTATAGTGATAGAGATGCTATATGCCCTAAAAAATATACTTATGATAATGGATATTATAAGAATAATATGGGTATAAATATATCTAAAAGAGATCTTGAATTATTGATATCTGATGGAGTTTATACAAGTGAAATGATAGAAGATATTAATAGTGAAAGTGATTTAAAAGATAAAGTATATGTAGCTACTACTTATGAACAAACTAAATATAAAAAAGTAGATAAAGATAAGAGAGAAGGAATTACTCTTGAATCTGGTGTAGAACTTGTAGTATTTCCAACATTTGAAAGTAATGGTGGAGAATATAGTTGGGTTTATGATTATAATGAAGAAAATTATAATTGTATGAAAACTGATAAAAATAAAACAAAAGTATTTTCAAGATTTGAAAATGGTAAATGTGGTGATGATTATCAAAAATTACAATTTGATGATAAATGGTGTTCATTATATAAAAATTCTACTTTAATATATAAAGATGATATAGAAAAATTGTGTGAAAAGGAAGCTTAGGTTTCCTTTTTTTGTATGAAGTTTTTTGAAGATAAAAAAACAATTGCGAAAGTAGAAAAACTATGTTAGTATAAAAATATATGAAGTAGTATTATTCATTGGGCGAGTATACTACTTTTTTTATTATATATAGTAGTTTGATTCTAGATATAGCTACTATATATATTGAAAGGTGGTTGATAGTGTAAAAAAAATAAAATAATATATATAAAAGAAAGGGATAAATATGAAAAAAATATTAATGATAAGTATACTTATATTTATAGGTATAACAGTTAATGCAAAAGAAAATGAACAGATTTTCTTAAAAAATATTAACGGTGCTGAGATGACTAAAACACAATATAATAATTTATTAAAGGGGTTTACACATGATACAATAATTACTTTGCCAAAAGATACTATTGATTCATTAAAAAATGATACCAGTTTAAGAAAAGTATCTAAAACAAAATATGTAAAAATTTTAACATATTATGAAAATAAAAAAATTATTGGTGTAAGCGAAGAGGAAATTACTTCTAATGAATTTGATGAAATAACTGCTGGTTCACCAGTCTATTATTCTACTGGCCTTGGTGGTGCGACCAGTGAAAAAGTTGAAACAAATTATAAAAAAATAACATTAACAATTACTTCTGGAGCAACTATAACGGCAAAACATGTTACATTAACAAACTTTTGGAAGACTATTCCCAAAATAAAATCTTACGATGTGATGGCAATTGCTCCTGGTGTTGATTCGATTTCATTCAATCTTTCTGGACATAGAAGTGGATATCAAAAATGGGATGGAAAAATGGTTAATTATGATATGAATAGTCAAAATTGGAATATAATTGATAAATCAGGGATTTTTAAAAAAGGTATAGGATTGTCTCAAAATTTAGTGGATGCAACAACAACTACATTGGAAACTTCTATGACAGTAACATTCGTGTGTGGTAGAAGTCCATTTATAGTAAGAGGAAGTTATCAACATGCTATAACTAACTTGAGCTTAGCTGAATCTAAAAAATATACATTAGGTTCTGATGGAATGGGAAATTTAATTATATTCGATTCAAAAATAAAAGATAAATATGATAAAACACCTGGGGTAACAGCAACATTAAATTAATATTATAATTAACTATTCAAAAGTAATTAAACTCAATGAAAATTTGAGTTTAATTTTAAATTTCTAAAATATATGTTATACTTGATATATAATAAGTGAGGTTATAATGAAAAAGATAATTTTATATATATTTTTAATTTTAATTTTATCAGTTGTAATAATAAAAATATTTGTAGGAAAATTATTTATAAATGTTGAAATACCATATTACAATCCAATATATAGTTTAAATTTTAATAATGAAATAATTGGAGTTGATATTGAGATAAGAAAAAATACTACTATTATTCCAAAAACAGTTTATATAACATCATATTCTGCAATTTATAATAATATTGAGCCAATAGAAATTGAATATGGTGAAGAAATGAATTTAGATATTAAAGGTTATTACTGTTTTACAAATTTAACAGGAAATAAAACTCCAACAGAATGTAAAAATTTAAAACATGAAGTAATGAATGAAATAGATAATATTAAAATAAATACAATAGAAATTCATGGCGGTTCTTTAGTGGGAGAAACGGGTGATTTAGTTTATAAAGGAGAATATCAAAGCAATATTACAAATTTAATAAATAAAAAGGGAAATTATAGTATAAAAATAAACATAAGTCATGAAAATATTGATTCAGATTTATATTTTAGATTAAAAGTAATTTAGCATTTAGTATAATCTCTTTATTTCTAATACTATAATTTATCTTGTGCTAAAATATTAGTCGTGCTATAATTGTTATGGTGAAATGATATGAAAAAAAGAGTTATAAGTGCAATAGTTGCATTAATTATTTGTATTCCATTACTTATAATAGGTGGTTATCCTTTTTATATTGGAGTTTCTGTTTTAAGTGTTATTGGATATTATGAAATTATTAATTTAAAAGAAAGAGAAAGAAAAATACCGTTATTTATTAAACTATTAGGTTTAGTTACATATTTAATGATTGTACTTGATAATGTTGTTAATTCTAATATGTTTTTAATTGATTATAAGGTATTAGCAATAGATGTATTTGCTTTAATGTTACCAATCATTTTTTATGATAGAAAGAAATATAATGTTAATGATGCTTTATATTTAATTGGTTCTTCTATATTTTTAGGTATTACTTTTAATTTCTTAATAATATTTAGAAATATTGATATTAATTATTTAATTTATATATTATTAATTACTATAATGACTGATACTTTT
Source organism: uncultured Bacilli bacterium (assembly GCA_934095805.1). The sequence goes on from CAKOKV010000141.1 coordinate 2,897, forward strand.
GCTCATTTTTTTGGTACTAAAATTGGAAAATATAAATTATGTCCAAGTGTGTCTCCTAATAAAACAATTGAAGGAGCTGTTGGTGGTGCAATAATGGGTACTTTCATCTCATCAGTATTTTATTTAACTGTTTTTGGTGGAAAAACTTTAATAGTAATATTAATTAGTTTAATGTTATCTATTGTAGCTCAATGTGGTGATTTAGTTTTTTCTGCGATTAAGAGGGAATATGATGTTAAAGATTTTGGAAAGATTATGCCAGGTCATGGTGGAGTATTAGATAGATTTGATAGTTTATTATT
>CAKOKV010000142.1 GCA_934095805.1 uncultured Bacilli bacterium
CAGTAATTTGAGTGTTTTCTTCTAACTTAGTTCCTTTAGATATAGATTGAGATATAACATTACCTGAAGTTACATCCTTATCAAACTTTTCGGTTATTTTACAATTAAATTTATTTTTAGAACACCATTTAGTTACATCTGCTTTTGTTTTAGAAGAAAAATCTTCCATAGTTAATGTTTGTTTACCTTTTGAAATGACAATGGTCAATTTATCACTTCTTGTAAAGTTGTTTTCATTCGTTGCAATATTATCAAACTCATAACTTATAACATTTAAAGCTTCTACTGTATCAGAATATTCCTCTTTAATTGTAACATTTGAAAGTTCATTTTCTTCCTTCCATATTTTAATTTCTGAAGCAGTTACTGTCTTGAAGTCTGGAACTTTTATTTTCTCATTTGGATCTTTACCCTTACTTACAATAATTGTTATTTGGTTACCTTTAAATATTCTAGTTCCTGACTTTATTGACTGTGAAATTACTATTCCTTCTGATATTTTACTATCATATTTTTGTTCTTCTTTAACCTCAATATTATTGTTATTTCCCCATTTTGTAGCAATGGTACTAAGCCTATTTTCAAACTCTGGAACTTTTACTAACCTCGAAAGTATAATAATGATGATAATAACAATAATTACAATCACGCTTGAAATAATAGTAATTATTTTCTTTTTTTTCTGTTTATCTAAATACGAAGTATCTTCTTCTATTTCATTTTAATGTGTAACAATACCTTTTGTTTCATCAATTGTTTCCTCGTTAAATTTTTCTAAAAAACTACTCATTTCTTCTTAATGTTCCTTTCTCCAAAGTTAGAATGCAATCAGATTTGTCGGCAATTTCTTTAGAATGAGTAACCATAATTATACACTTATTATGCGTATGTGCTAAAGTTTTAAAAATTTTTACTATTTCTTCTGACATTTCCTGATTTAAATTTCCAGTTGGTTCATCCGCAAACAACAAATCTACATCTGTTGATAGACTTCTTGCTATTGCTACTCTTTGTTGCTCTCCACCAGATAATTTATTTACAGGTCTGCTTGCCTTAACTCTATCGATACCAACAAACTTAAGTAAATTTCTCGCAATTACTTCCATATTGCCTGGTATTTTATTATCGGTTATTCCCATTGCAACATATATATTTTCAAGGGCAGTCATATAATTTATTAAATTATAGCTTTGAAATATAATACCAATTTTATTTCTTCTATATTCTTCTAATCCAATATTTCTTATATCCTTATTTTCATATTTAATAGTACCAGTAATAGGTTCTTCTAGTGCAGATAATAAAGATAGTAAAGTCGTTTTTCCTGATCCAGATTCTCCTAAAATAGTATAAAATTTACCTCTTTCAAAATTAAACGAAATGTCTTTAAGTATATGTCTTATCACATCACCATCTTTGTAGTAATAACAAAGTTTTTCTGCTTTTAATATATAATTATTATCCATAAATTCCTCCTATTACATAAGTATCTTTCTTGGATTTAATTTAAGCGTATAATATATTGGAAGTGTAGTAGATAAAGATATACTTATTATTGCAACCGTATAAATCATTAAAATTGTTTTTATATCTAATGAAACAGTATAATTATCAGTAATTTTTTCACTATCTATCAAATCATAAGAATTATAATTATTTTGATTTTCTATTTTTGTACTTTGTTCAGTTATTTGATTTTTCAACATTTTGTTAGATACATTCTTTGCAATTATATTACCAGTAAATACTGATATTGTTATTGCTACAATTGATACTAATAAAGTTTCAAGTAATAATTGCATTGCAATATTTATCTTTTTTTCTCCAAGAGCGAGGTAAATTCCCATTTCTTTTTTTCTTTCTTTGCAAAACAAAACCATTATAAGACCTATTATTATTACTGATGCTATTATAGATGCATAAACAATTATGTTTGATAAATCTTTCATATTATTTATTGGAACAGTAATACTACTAATACTTTCTGAATTATCTTTGAATACATAACCTTTAGGTAAATTAGATAAATTTTCACTTTTAAACTCTTCGACATCTTCGATACTATTAAGTTCATATTTTGTTATTACAGAGAAAGCATCGTAAGTATCAACATTTTGTTTTTTTGTCTCATCTGTTACTTTATTATGAATATTTTTGATTGCTTCATTAGGCATATATATTGTATCTATGTATTCACTTTCCACTTCAACTGTTTTTCCTTCGCTGTTTTTCTCATATTCTTTTTTTGTTTCAAAAATGCCAATGATTTCATACTCATCTTCAACTACAGTTCCATCGGCACTATCAATATCAATCTGACTACCAAGTTTTATTTTATCCCCAACATTTAATTTATTTTTATTTGCTACTTGCTCTGATATAAGAATTACATTATTACCATTTTTAATGTCATCATCTGTAAATGTTTTTCCTGATATAATTTTAATACTACCATCATCTTGTTCATTAACTGTTTTTTTATATGCGCCTAATATATCAAAAGAATTAAAAGGATGATTTTCATTATTCTCATCTGCTCTTAAAATACTTTCTTCTGTTCCGTTTTCTAACTTGTTACTTCCAAGCGAATATTTATAATAAAAATAATATTTTTTCACATAAGAAGAACTGCCAATTTTTTTTATTATTTCTTCAGTAAGAGAATTATCTTTATCTTCTGAAAAATTTAAATAATCTTCTTCAATACTTACTTCTATTGGAATTAAATCTGTAAAAGATTTTTTGGTATTTAAAAGGGCGTTTTTAACTGAAATTGCACCAGCCATAACATTGCAAATCAAAAGTACAGCCATAAATAATATAAATGAGCGATTTTTTCTTTTTTTGATACTCAACAAACTTCTACTTACAAAATTCATGCAATACCTCCTAAACTATCTTTAATAAAATATTATAAATATTTTCGTTATCACTTGATATACAACTATATGTATAAATATTATTTTCGTTATTCCAAACAGCATATTTTGTACCAAAAGTTGGATCTTTAAATAGTAGTTTAAAAGCAAAAAGCATAAGACCCAATACATAAATATTATACTTTTTTTTACCAAAAATGTCAACCGATTTCAGTAGATATCCTACCGATTTCAGTAAACTTTATATCAATACTTTAAATATTTTTCTCGTTTTCAGAAAAATTTATTGAAATCAAG
>CAKOKV010000143.1 GCA_934095805.1 uncultured Bacilli bacterium
TTTACTTTTAAGTAAACTATTAGCTCTTATATATTCATTGAATACTTTTGTAAGTGCTGTTTTAAATCCTACTTCATGACTACCACCATCAACAGTTTTAACATTGTTAACAAATGACATAATATTTTCATTATATGAATCAGTGTATTGCATTGCAATATCTACTTCTATGCCATTTTTTTCGCCACTGAAATTTATAACTTTTTGAAGTACATCTTTTCCTTCATTAACATATTCTACAAAAGATACAAGTCCATTATCATAACAATATGTATTATGTTTATCATCTTCTTCATCTATAACTTCCATTGTAAGACCATTTATAAGAAATGCACTTTCTTGCATTCTTTCACATATTGTTGTGTAGCTAAATCTAGCATTACCAAATATTTCTTCATCCGGGAAAAACTCAACAGTTGTACCTGTTTGTTTAGTAGTACCTATTTGTTTTAGATCTTTATCTAATTTGCCACCATTTTTAAATGATATCTCACAGATTTTTCCTTCTCTACAAATAGTTACTTTCATCCATTTAGATAATGCATTAACAACAGAAGAACCTACTCCGTGTAGTCCTCCTGATACTTTATATCCATCTGTTTCAAACTTTCCACCTGCATGTAGTACTGTATAGATAACTTCTGGTGTTGATTTACCTGATGCATGTTTTCCAATTGGTACTCCACGACCTTCATCACTAACTCTTACACTTCCTATTTTAGTAAGTGTTACTGTTATTTTTTTACCATATCCATTTATAGCTTCATCAATAGCATTGTCTACAATTTCCCATACTAAATGATGTAGTCCTCTTTTATCAGTAGAACCAATATACATACCAGGTCTCTTACGAACAGCTTCAAGACCTTCTAATATTTTAATTGATTTTTCATTATATTCTGCCATAATCACCTAATCTCCATAACTCATTATACAAAAATAAATAAAAAGTGTAAAGAAATGGTTTACACTTTCATTGTTAATATATTTACGATTTCTATTTGATATCTCAAATAATATATTTATTTTTATAATATTACTTTTTCTTATTTATTATATTTATTTGTTCTTGATTTATAAATTTATCTTTATTATATGAAGTAAAATTATTTAATTTTTTCTTTTTTAAGTTTAGTATTCTTTCTACTGATTCATTTATTTTATCTTCAAGAGTTGGATCTTTATTTACTAACTCTTTTACTATATTTATTGCATTTGTTGAGTTAGATGGCATTATAAATAAATCTACTCCTGCTTCTATACCTCTTTTATATATTTCTTCTTCTGAATAATTATCTGATAATGCTTTCATATTTATAGCATCTATCATTACAACTCCCTTATATCCAAGTTCATTTCTAAGTAAATCATTTATTATTTCTTTTGAAATTGAAGATGGAATATTGTTACCAGTTATTTTTGGATAGGAAGTGTGACCAATCATTACCATATCCATTTTATCGATAAGATTTATAAATGGTTTTAAATCTTGATTTAACATTTCTTCTTTTGTTTTATTAATAACAGATAATCCATCATGTGTGTCTACTTTTGCTGAACCAATTCCAGGAAAATGTTTATATACAGCAATTAGTCCTTGATCTTCTATTCCTTTTCCTACTTGTTCTCCAAACTTAGTTACTTTTGATGGGCCACTACTGTATGTTCTATCATCTAATGTGTTTCCTGTTCCTAAATCTAATGTAGGAGCAAGTATAGTATTTAAACCTAAACTTCTTGATTGTTCACCTATTATTTTTCCAATATTATAAGCATAACTTTCACTATTAGTGTTTCCTACTTCTTTTGCAGATGGAATATTCAATGTTTCATCTTTCATTGCTTTTATTCTTTGAACACTTCCACCTTCTTGATCAACACACATAAACATAGGAATTGCATTATAAGAATTAATTCTTTCTATAAATTCTTTTGTTTTTTCATAAGTACTAAAGTTTACACCTTGTACTATAAAACCTCCTGGTTGATTCTTTATGATAATATCAGCTAAATTATTATCTATACTTTCTGATATGTATCCTACAATTAACATTTGTGATATTTTTTCTTCAAGTGTTAAATCTTTTACTGTTACTGTTTCTAATGAATATCTACCATTAAATGATTCTTTATCATTATATTTTTTTTGAACAAATATGATTGTTAATGTAGCTATTAATAATATAACTAATGTTAATACTACTTTTTTCATATTATAGGTCTAAGTACTCCACATCTTTTTTTGCATCTAATTCTGTTGTGAATTTACTTGCTTTTTGTTCTGGTTCTTCTTTTTCTTCTTTTATTGGTTTTGGAGGTTCTTTTAATTCTATTGGTTCATATATATTTTCTTCTTTTGACATAGTTTTTTCTTTTTCCATGCCTAACAAGTCTACTTTATTTGCTTTATATGGGCCTACTTCTTCCACTAAATCTAAATCACTTTTAAATACTGAGTCAACAATTGGGCCTTCGTCTATCACTTGATTATTCTCAGCTTGTATTTCTTCTTGTGTCATTAAATTAATACTTTCATCTTTAGCATTATCTAATGCTTTAAAATATTCTTCATCACTTATTTTATATTGTTTATCACTTACAAATAAAAGAGGATAAAAACATATAGGTAAAAATACTAATCCCATTTTAAATCCAAAGCTTGTATTAAATACAGTTCCAAGTTTATAAGATATTATTGCTAGAACAATTACATTAAATCCAGGAACAAAAAATAATATGCCATAAAATATTGACATATCTACTATCTCTAATAATGTAAATAAATTTATTAATGGATAATATACTGTATTTTCTCCTTTATGTGCTTTTTTAAATATGTTTTTTCCACCTAACATTAAGAGTATTGATCTTGTAAATGTTAGACCTAATATTATAAAAACTATAGTTACAATCATATTTATTGTTGATGGTGACATATTTTTTCCTCCTATTTTCTATATATATCATACAATATTAAGCATTTTTTTTCAATATTTAATAAAAAATATAACTTTTTTAAAAAAAATGGTTGCTTTTTTCTAAAAAATAGTATAATATTAAGTAGTCAGCTTTAATTATGACTTTAATTAAGCAGATGGGCTTGTAGCTCAGGCGGTTAGAGCGTTCGTCTGATAAGCGAAAGGTCGATGGTTCAAGTCCATCCA
>CAKOKV010000144.1 GCA_934095805.1 uncultured Bacilli bacterium
ATTTATATTCAAAGTATGTAATAGGTTATTATTATTCAAAAATAGTATGGTTTTGGATTATAATGTTATTTATAACAACGATAATTGGAAATATATTTTACAACATGAGAAAAACAAAATTATTAAGATGTCTATTTATTATTGGTTCTATTGTATTAATTATATATGATGGTATAAAACTATATGGTTTTGGGAACGGAACATTTATAATAGAAATAATTTTATCCATAATTGGTTATATAATAATAAATAAAGAATCAAATAAAGATGGAAATGAAAATAATGAAAGTTGTTTTTAATGATAATATTAAATCATATTTATTAGTATTTTTATTAAGTTTACTGTGGGACTTTCCGTAGTAATATGTTAAATGCTGAAACATTTATTGAAGGATTTATATCTGGTTTGCTCGGTATTTTTTCAGTTACTTTACTTTAATTGCTGGTATTATACCTTCTATGGCAAGTAAAAAAAGCCAAAAGGAGCACTTAGAACTGAATAAAACTTGACAAATAAAGTTTTTAGAGTATAATATCACTTAAGTGAGGAGATATAAACAGAAATGTGAGCTATCTCGGGTTAAAAAATTAACTTACACAAGATACTTGGAGTCACGAATATAATTAATTTGTGACTTTTTTGTTGCAAATGAGAAGGGGAGGAATAAATATAATAAAGGATTTTAGAGAACTGTTTATTAAAGACAGTGATGATTTCTTTTTGTTTGATGTTAATGTTTCTAATTTTACTGTTTGTGATGATAGAGGTATGTATAAAAGATTTAAAGATGGAAAACTAACTGATGTTGATGAAAAACAAGCGATTAGAATTAAGGTGTTATCATTATTAGAAACTTATGGTTTTCCAATGGATGAACTAGGTACTTATTTTTATAAAGATATAATAGTTAAATGTTATGATATTATTAATTCAGAACAAGATCAAGGCTATTTTGATAGATGTGGTATGTTATTGGAAGAATTAAAAAATCCTTATTCTAATTTTTACTTTGATCTAGCAAGAAATGATAATGATATTGGAACAACTACTTTCCATTTATATATAGAAAAAGCTTTTAATTTAGTAGATGAAAGCATAGCTAATCCTAATTTACCTAATAATATATTTGGAAAAGAAACTGAAAGCATTAATTATGGAATACAAGCTTATCAATTAGCATCATTTATATCAAAACCATATTCTATGGATTCATTTGATGCAGTTGAGAGTGATAGTCCTATTACTTTAAAATTATTAAACAATAGAAATACTAACAATTAAACATAATAAAAGGATATTCAATAATGAATATCCTTTTATTATTTACATCTTGAATTACTTCTAGCTTTACTATTACTTCTAGCATTGTTACGAGCATTACTTCTTGCTCTACTATTACTACGAGCATTAGATTTACATCTAGAATTACTTCTTGCATTAGTCATTTTTGATCACCACCTGTTATTATTATGGAATTTATATATAAAATAATACCATTAAAATATGGTAATAATTGTCATTTAAATTAATATAATTTTATATGAATGAAATATATATGCCTTTATTACTTTCTTTAATCGCAGGTATATCTACTGTTATAGGTAGTTTATTAATATTTGTTAAAATTAAAAGAATAGGGGAGTTTATTACTTTTTCATTGTCGTTTTCATTAGGTATAATGTTTTTAATATCTATATTTGATCTATTACCTTCATCATTACCTGTTCTCTTAAATAAATATGGCTATTTTTATGGAATTATTATTTGTATTTTAACTTTTTTATTAGGATATTTATCAATAAATAAAATTAATAAAAAGATTGAAAGAAAGAATAATAAGTCTTCATTATATAAAATAGGGATACTTAGTATGATTTCTTTAATGTTACACAATTTTCCAGAAGGTATAGCAGTATTTATTAGTGCATATACAAATATAAGTATTGGAATAAAACTATGTGTCGCTATTATGCTTCATAATATTCCAGAAGGTATTGCTATATCTATTCCACTTTATTATAGTGGTGTAGGGAAGAAGAAGACTGTTTTATATACATTAATATCTGGTTTAACTGAACCACTTGGTGCCCTACTTACTTATTTATTATTTAAAAGCTATATTAATGATATTTTTCTTGCTTTTGTATTATTATTTGTTGCTGGACTTATGATTAGTTTATCTATAAATGATATGTTAAAAGAAGCTATGAGTTATAATAAAACAAAATATATATTTATAGGTATTATATTATCTTGTTTTGTTACAGCACTAGCCCTATTCATTTAATAAATTAAAAGTAGGGGAATATATGTTTTTAAGATATAAATAATTTTTACATTTAGACATTGATTTATATATCTTTTAATTTCTCGATGCAAAATATGATACTTAATCATTTTCAAATTTTTAATTAAGGTGGAGAATTATATATCTTTTATGTTCTCGATGCAAATTACAGCTTCATTATTATTTATAAAGCTAATAAATCTAATAACATTATATAATATGATATATCAATATAATTAAATATATTTATATATAAAATATCTATAATTAAAGTTAATATATATATATATCATAAATTAATAATGTGTATTACTAAATAATTATTAATAAATATTATAGGTAATCATATACATAATTTCTATCAATTTTCATTACAATACACTACAATATTTTACTTCAAATAATATGAACTTATGTTAATCTTTGAATTTAAAAAAGACATTTTCAAATGTCTTTTTTTATGTATTTTATTATATCTTTATCATTTATATTTAAAATTTTAACTAATTTTTTAAATGTATCTAATGTGGGTAAACTTGTTCCATTTTCTATTCTTTGTATTTGTCTCCAAGACATTTGCATTAATTCTGCTAAATATTCTTGTGTGTAACCCCTCATTTTTCTATATTTTCTAAACATTTCCACACCTCATCTAAATTATGACATTAATGTCTTATTTTTTGTATGACACCATATGTCATAAATTTATCTTGACATCGATGTCATATGGTGTTATATTTTAATCAGTTATGACACTTATGTCATAGAAAGGAGATAGAAAAAATATGAGCTATGATGTAGAGATATTAAACATGGTAAAGTTCAAAAGTAAAGAAGGTATAGAAAAAGTTAGAATAGCTTATAGACTTT
>CAKOKV010000145.1 GCA_934095805.1 uncultured Bacilli bacterium
AGTTTATATTATGCAGCCGACAGAAGATACAATTTCTTAAAGTATATTGAAGAAGAATTATATAAAAATGATATATTTATATTGGATAGATATACAACTTCAAATATGGGACATCAAGCAGGAAAAGCAAAAAATAAAAAGGAAGAAGACAAAATATTAAAATTTATTGAAAAATTAGAATTTGATTTGTGTGAATTACCTAGACCTGATGTAGTAGTATTTCTATATATGCCATTTGAAGCAGCTAAAGAATTAAGAAAAGGTAGAGTAGCTGGAGATGGAAATGAAAACAGTGAAAACCATTTAAGAAAAGCAGAACAAACATATTTAGATATATCAGAAAGATATGGATGGACTCACATTGATTGTTTAAAAACTGATAAATTTGAAAAACTAGAAGATATAAAACCAATAGACGAAATAACAGAAGAAATAATAGAATGTTTAAATCAAGAATTACAAAGAAAATCAAAAATAGTTAAAAAAATGACAAGATTTTAGGTGAAATATGGTAATAAAATCATTAAAAAATAAAAAAAGATTAAATATATTTTTAAAAATAGCAATTATATTTTTATCAGTATTACTAGTAGTAACTACAGTAAGTAAAATATACTTTAATAAAGTATCTAAAAAAGAAGATTTTCTTACATTAAAACAACAAAATGTATTTTGTAATTTAGATTTAATAAAAACACCTTATGGTATATATAATAATTATTACATAACAACAACAGATTATAAAAACTATATAATAATAAAAATATCAGAAAGTGAATATGATAAATTATTAAAATTCGATTTCTCTAAAGAAAAATATAATATAAAAGGTATTTCTAAAAAAATAGATTCAAAAACATTAAATAAAATAAAAAATTCAATAAATGATGGTAAAAGTAATTTTGAAAAAAATATATTATATTTAGATGCATATACAATATCAATAACAAGTAAATTAATAATAATATCTATAGTTTTATTATTAATAAGTATATATTTGTTAGTGATAAATACTTTATTTTTAAAATCAATAAGTATTGATAAAAATGCTTTAAAGAAACAAGATAAAGAAGAATATGAAAGATTTGGTAAATTATACATATCTAAAAATTATATATTCAAAAAAGATACATTCGATTTAATAAATATAAAAGATATAATACTTATGTATGAAAAAAATAATAAAATAACGTTAGTAACAAAAGTAAATGAAATATATAAGTTTGATAGCAATAAAAATTATGATTTATTTGATATAATTTTGAACAAAAATAATAATATAATTATTGGTATAAATAAAGATATAATTAAACAAATAAAAAAAGAATACAATATAACAATAGAGGAAGTTTTTTAAACTTCCTCTTTAATTATTGCATCCACAATTAGAATTACAACCATTATTATTAATAAAACCTACACCAAAAATAATTACAAGTAAAATGAACAACACTAATATAATTGCAGCTCCATATCCATAACCATTAGAGTAGTATCCTGGGTAGCTATTATACATCATACTATTACCACCAGCATAACCACCATTGTATCCATAATAATACATTATTATACCTCCTTAACTTTCCTATATTATTTTATGGTTTATAACAAATACTTGACACCACTAAGTACCAAAAACAATTAATAATTTACTTATCTTTCATTATTTTGTATAATTATATTGAGTAAAATATGAAAAAATATATAGTGAAAGTATTTAAAAATTTAAATAAAAGTTTGTTCTTTTGGACAATGCTTTATGCTATTGGTGGTGCTTTTTTAATATTAGATGCATCGCTTATTTCAGCTACACTTACATATGGCTATGATAATCCATATCATTTTTTCATAGCTCAATTAGCTTTCATAGTTGTTTCATTAATAGGGGCATATATAATAATTAAATTTATACCAACTAAGATATATGGGATAGCTTCGATTTTTATTGGTGGAATTTTGATAGTTGCCCTCATCGGAACATTCGGAGGAAACTGGATTGGAAATGGAGTTAGAGCAGTAACATTACAAATAGGTGGATTTACATTACAGCCAGCAGAATTTTTAAAAATAGCTTTAATAATGTTTATGGGTTCATTTTACTATTATAGATCCAAAAATCCTAAATTAAAGTCTTGGTGGTGGCTTGCATTAATTCCGAGTGTTACAGTGTTTGCAATAGTTATGTTTGGTGGAGACTTTGGAACAGCAGCTATTATAGCAGCATTATCAGCTCTTATATTTGTAGCAGTGCCTACATCAAAAGAAGAAGTATGGTTTAATAGAATAAAAAAGTTTGCAATTATTGGTTTAGTTGGATCAGTACTTGCATTAAAATTTGGTTATTTAGTAATACCAGAAGAAAAACTAAAATCAGATTATAGACTTAATAGATTTATATATAAAAACCCTTGTGATAGATATGAAGAAAACTCTGGATATCAAGTTTGTAATGGATTTATTGCGATTGATAATGGTGGTCTTAAAGGAGTAGGTATAGGAAATTCAGTACAAAAATACTTATATTTACCAGCAAGTCATACAGACTTTATTTTTCCAATAGTTGTAGAAGAATTAGGCTCAATAGTAGGAGTACTTATAATAGTAGGATTTATGTATATAATTGCTTTAATATTTAGAGTGGCATCCTCATCATATAATTTACAAAACTCAATAATATGTTATGGAATTGGAATTAATTTAATGTTACATATATTCGTAAATTTAGGTGGAGTACTAGGAATTATTCCATTAACAGGTGTACCATTACCATTTTTAAGTTATGGTGGTAGTTTCTGTTTAACAACAATATGTTCACTCGCATTAGTACAAAGAATACATATTGAAAATAAAGAAGAAAAGAAAAAAAGAGAAATAAATAAAATAATAAACAGATAAAACTTAGTATTTATCACAAATAAGCCCTAAAATACTAGACATCTTAATAAAATTGTGGTATTATCATATTGCTTAATCCGATGCATCAATTTATGTAAGATTAAAGAAAGCACAAAGGAGGACTAGTAGTATGAATTTAATTGACAAAATCAACAAAAAACAAATTAATCCAAATGT
>CAKOKV010000146.1 GCA_934095805.1 uncultured Bacilli bacterium
GAACTATGCAATAAGTACAGAATTTATCACAGCCATAAATAATATCTATCCAAGCAGAGTATTTACTATCTCTTACAACTGGTACTCCTTCAACAACATCTCCTTCATAACTAAGAACTTCAATTTGTCTTTTATCAGTATCAATTTTATTCTTAATTATTGAAAGCATATTATCAAGATTATGAGTTCCACATACAAAATCAACATATTTATATTTATTTAAAATGTCATTAACTACAACTTCTTCTTGAGCCATACATCCACATAAACCAATTAATAAATCAGGTTTGCTTTGCTTTAAATGTTTAAGAACTCCTAAAAAACCAAATACCTTATCATGAGCATTTTCTCTTATCGCACAAGTATTTAAAATAACAATATCAGCATCATCAACACTTGTTCCTTCACTAAAACCTACACTTTTAAGCATACCTTTAATTTTTTCAGAATCATGTTCATTCATTTGGCAACCATAAGTTCTTACAAAAAACTTTTTACCATTACCAAATTTATCAAACTCTTTATTATATTTAACATATTTTATATCATTTTGATTTCTCTTTTTAGCATCTAACATATTAGGTGTTTTCATCACTCATCAACTCCGAAAGTATTATAACATAAAATAAAAGAAAACAATAGTTTAAATACCATTGCTTTCATAAGCATAATTTTCATCAATTTTAAATCCATTACTATTTAAAAAATTAACAATATCTTGAGCTTCAGCATAACCAACTGTATCATTAATATATTCATTATTTCTAATAATAAATGTAAATGGAACACTACCAGAAAATCTAAATTTATCACTATCAATATCAGTTAAAACATCATAATCATTATTTGATAAAAGATCTGATTCAAAGAAATATAATCTAATATTATATTTTCTAGCAATATCTTCAATAACTGGTTTATATGCTATACAATGTGGACATCTTGAACTTGCTATTACTGTAACAACTTCTTTTCCTTCATTGATATCTCTCTTCCAATTAGACATATTAACATCAGTAACTTCATCATCAATAATTATTTCTTTTTCAGGAATAATGTTATCATCTAAACTACCACTATCTCCATGATTATCATTCATGCTACCATTATCGCCATAATTACCTTCTATTTTTTTACCTGTTTCTAAATTATATTTTGTACCATCTTTACAAGTACAAGTATTATTTACAACTCTATAATTATACCCACAATAATTACGACAACTGCTTACCTTATTAGCAAAATCCGTTCCTTCAGTAATACTACCTATTATAAATAAAATAAATAATACTATAAATAATATTGCTTGTAACCCAATAGCCACAACAGAAGAAATAATAATTGACTTAGATAAAGCTTTATCCTTTTTAGAATAAATACATCCAACAATTATACCAATGATTGGAAATAAAAAACCTAATATACAAAATAATGTTTTTTCATGACCATTACCATTATTAGTTACATTTACACTACTATTTAAATCATTACCACAATTTCCACAATATTTAGATCCATCTTTATTTGATGAACCACATTTATTACATTTCATCATACAACCAACTCCTACTATAAACATTATAAATAAAAAAGTATAAAATTACAATTATTAATAAAAAAGATTTAAATTATTTTAAATCTTTAAGTTCAAATATTACATCTCTTAATTCAGTAGCTCTTTCAAAGTCAAGTCTAGAAGCAGCTTCTTTCATTTCAACTTCAAGTCTATGAATCATTTCATTAAGTTCCCTCTTAGAATATTTTTTCTTTTCAATTTTTTCTTCTTCTACTGAATTACTAATTGCTTCTTTAATTTCTTTTTGAATTGTCTTAGGTATAATGTTGTGATCTTTGTTATATTTTTCTTGAATAGCTCTTCTTCTAGCAGTTTCTGATATTGCAGTTTTCATCGCATCACTCATAATATCAGCATACATTATAACTTTACCATTACTATTACGAGCCGCTCTACCAATTGTTTGAATTAAACTTCTATCACTTCTTAAAAATCCTTGCTTATCAGCATCCATTATACATATTAAAGATACTTCTGGTATATCTATACCTTCTCTTAAAAGATTTATACCTACGATAATATCAATCTTACCAAGCCTTAAATTTCTAATAATATTAAGTCTTTCAAGAGTTTTAATTTCATTATGTAAATAAGTCACCTTATAACCAAGTTCTTTCAAATACGAAGTTAATTCTTCACTCATTCTTATTGTTAATGTTGTTATTAAAACTCTTTCATTATTTTTAATTCTTTCATTTATCTCATTAATAATATCATCGATTTGATTCTTAGTACTTTTAACTTCAATAATTGGATCTAAAAGTCCAGTTGGTCTAATTATTTGTTCTACACATTTATTATTAACAAGAGAGAGTTCATAATCCCCTGGTGTTGCTGAAACATATATTACTTGATTTAACTTTTCTTTAAATTCTTCAAATTTTAAAGGTCTATTATCCATCGCACTAGGTAATCTAAAACCATAATCAACAAGAGTTTGTTTTCTCATATGATCTCCATTATACATACCTCTAACTTGTGGAAGTGTTACATGACTTTCGTCAATAACAAGCAAAAAATCATCTGGAAAGAAATCAATTAATGTAGTTGGTGTTTCACCTTTATCTCTTAATGATAAATGTCTACTATAGTTTTCAATACCGTGACAAAAACCAGTTTCTCTAAGCATTTCTAAATCATACATAGTTCTTTCCTTAAGTCTTTGTTCTTCTAATAATTTGCCATTATCATGTAATTCTTTAAGTCTATCATTTAATTCAGCTTCAATTCTTTTAGTTGCTTCTATCATTTTTTCATCACTTGTTACAAATAATGAGGCTGGGAATATACTAACAGTTCTTACATTAGAACTTACTTTACCAGTTAATGGATCAAAGAATGATATAGTTTCAATATCATCTCCAAACATACTTATTCTAATTCCACTTTTCTTTTCACCAATAGGTATAAGTTCAATAATATCTCCTTTAACTCTAAAAGTACCTCTTTTAAAATCAAGTTCATTTCTTTCATATTGCATACCTA
>CAKOKV010000147.1 GCA_934095805.1 uncultured Bacilli bacterium
TAATCATTGAATGATCCTGTTTCACTATATTCAAATCTTATCAAAACATCAGATAATATACTTATTCTATATGTTTTTCCTCTGAATACATTAGATGATGGTGTTTTACTTTTAGTTAAATCAACTTCAAAGTGTGTACCAAAATCATACATAATTATCCTTCCTTTCTATATTATTCTTTTAATTTTACCATCCAATTGTTATAAATTTCGCAGTTTGCACTTGTTGGAGGTGGATCTGCTTTTTCCATTTTGACTATCATTGGTATTTTAAATATTCTTCCAAATGCTACACAAGTACCTGATTGAAGTGTCTTTTGTTTTTCTACTACATCTTCACTCATATTTGGTACACTCTTAGCAATATATTCAAGATCAGCTGGGTGATTTATTTTAAATATTAAGAAATTAGCACATTGACTTATAACATTTTCATTTAAATCAGTTGGTCTTTGTGTAATTAAATCTAATAAAAGTCCATACTTTCTTCCCTCTTTAGCAATTCTTTCAAATATGTTATATCCAAATAGTTTTTTATCATCACCTTCTAAAACATAGCGGTGTGCTTCTTCTAAAATCATATGTATTGGGAATGATGCTCTTTCTGCAAGTCCTTTTGTATATTTCATAAACATTCTTCCAAATATTTTAACTATTGATCTTGCAAATCTATCATCAACATCTTCTAAATTAAAGTTAACAATTTGACTCTTTTTATTGCCATTTATTTGTATTCCTTTAATATATTCATCTATTGTAATATAGCCTTCATTAGTAAAGAAAGCACTATTACCTCTTGTAGCTAAATCATGTAATTTAACTTTTAAACTCATTGCTGAATCATACATAGCTTCATTAAGTAAATATCTTTCACTATATAATGTGAAGTTTAATGCAACTTCAAGGTCATGTAATGAATAACTTACTCCTGTACTATCGTAATTCCACTTTCTATCTTCGTCTATGAAACTTTTTATATAATCACTAATAATTTTTCTTTCAGCAAATCTACCTTCACTATCTATATCAAAACAATTTCTAAATTGTCTTGTAAATCCAATTCCTGGTACTTCTGTTTCAAGAGAAAGTTCTGGTGTATTTGTTTCACTTAATATTTCAAAAATTTGATCTCTTATTTTTGATGATGTTTGATTAGTATACATAATTGATGTTATTGCTTTTGCTAAAATATGATTTTTGAAATCCATTGCTTCTTTATCATTTCTAGCAAACATTTTAACATATGTAAGTGCTGTATCAACCATAGCTATTTGTGAAAAGTTTGTTGCTTCTAAAAGATTTAATACATCTTCTAAATCTAATAAACAAACTGGTATATTAAGTTTTTCATAACTCTTTTTCATATTTGTTGTAATAACTTTAAATGAATAATATGGGTTATTATTTGATAAGCTTGAAAAAGCATTTATATATTCACCGTAAGAGTCAAATATAAATATATTTGCTTTATATGGAATAATTTGTGATTTTGGAAATATATTTTGAATTATTCTACATATACCATAAGTTTTACCACTACCAGTATTACCAAATATAGCAGTGTGGTTACTAAATAATTCATCTATACTTACATTTAATGGAAAGTCATTATAAAGTGGAGAAACACCAAGTCTAATACTTCTATTTTCAACACCAGTAAGAATTTTTAATTCTTCATCATTTATAATTCTTATCTTAGCATCTAAACTAGGTTTCTTAATTAAACCACCAATAAAATCATTAGAAGTTAATTCTCCTAAAAAAGTTATTTTTATAGTATCTTGTTCAATAGAATCTATTTCTCCTAATATTTTTTTATTTTGATCTTCAAAAACTACATGAAGATTTATTAAATCTGTTATTTGTGCACCATTGCTTTTATTTATAGAAACAATCGCACTATTTTTATTAATCGTAAGAATATTTCCCAACATATTTATTCCCCTCTATTCTAATAATTATTTTAACATATATTGATTTTTTTAACAATACAATTATTTAAAAAACACCTAACTATTAGTTAGGTATTTTAATTAGTTTTGAAATTGAGAATTATAAAGTTCTGCATAGAATCCATTTTGTTTTATTAATTCATCATGATTTCCTGTTTCGATTATATTTCCATCTTTCATAACAAGAATTATATCAGCATTTTTAATTGTTGAAAGTCTATGAGCAATTATAAATGATGTTCTTCCTTCTGTCAATTTATCCATTGCTTTTTGTACTAGTTCTTCTGTTCTTGTATCTACTGATGATGTTGCTTCATCAAGTATTAAGAATGGTGAATCTTTTATCATACCTCTTGCAATTGTTAATAATTGTTTTTGGCCGGCTGATATTGATTCGTTATCTTCTATCTTATAATCTAATGTTTTAGGAAGAGATTTTACAAAATGATCTACACCTACTACTTTTAGTGCTTTCCATATTTCTTCATCTGTAACATTTTCTTTATTAAATTTTATGTTGTCTCTTATAGTTCCTTCAAATAGCCAAGTATCTTGAAGTACCATTATAAATAAATCATGAATATTTTCTCTTGTTAGATTACTTACTGGTATATTGTCTATTTTTATTTCACCACTATTTACTTCATAGAATTTCATAAGTAAGTTAACTATTGTTGTTTTACCAGCACCAGTTGGACCTACTATTGCTATTTTTTGACCAGGTTTTACATTACAATTAAAATCTTTAATTATTGTTTTATCTTCATCATAACCAAATTTAACATGTTCAAAATCTATGTTTCCTTTAACATTTTTAGGATTTAAAAGTCCAGTCAAAGTACTTTCATCTTTCATTTCATTTTCTTCTAAAAACTCAAATACTCTTTCAGATGCAGCCGCTGCTGTTTGAAGTTGTGTCATACTTTGAGCTATTTGAGAAAGTGGACTTGTAAATAATCTAGCATATATTATAAATGCTACAATTACTCCAAATGTAATGTTACCTTTTATTACAAGTATTGCTCCTACAATACATACTGCAACATAACTAAAATTACCAATAAAGCCCATCATTGGGGGCATAAGGCCAGATAAGAAT
>CAKOKV010000148.1 GCA_934095805.1 uncultured Bacilli bacterium
CTGGAAAGCCAAATTTATCTGATAAATTTAATAAGATTACTGTTAAGTTTGCTAAGGATATTGCTAAGATTAATAAATATACTGTGTATGGATTATCGTCTGAAGAAGTTGGAGAAGGTAATGATGGTTCTGTTACTGACTTTATGGCTGAACTTGCGAATGGTTTTGTTATGAGTAGCAAGACTGGTAGGTTATCAACTGATAAACATATTAATAATTCTTGTGAATTAAAATATAGCTATCCTGTTATTACAATGGAGACTATTAGAACTTATACAAGAAATCCAGAATATTTTAAAGATGAATATTATAATTATGGAATAAGATCTGTATTATATAGTTTGTTAAAATGGTCTTATGAATAGTAAAAATGTAGAAAAAACAAGAAAAAGTGTTGAAATAATATATTTATTTTGATATAATACTTCTTGTTCATGGCGCAATTGGTGAAGTGGTTAACACGGCGGATTGTGGTCCCGTTATGCATGGGTTCGATTCCCATATTGCGCCCCATGATAAAAATAACTAGGTTTTCCTAGTTTTTTTTGTTTTTTGTACATTATTTAGATTAATTATGTATATATTTTTTAAATGTTGAATTTTTTGTATTTTTTTGATAACATTTATATAGTAATAATAGATATAAATGTTTTTTATTTTGTTTTTTGAGTATAATAATTATGTTAGTAAAATTTAATAAAAAATTAATAATTTTTTCACAAAATATTAACATTTGGGAAATAGAATATATTTAGAGGTGGAAAGAATGAAAAAAGAAAATAAGGAAAAAGATGTTACTGATGTTGAAGAAAATGTTATAGTAAAGAAAGTTAATAATAAAAAATCAAATAATAATAATGGCATTGTTTATGTTATTATAACTTTTTGTGTTTGTTTGGTGGCTTTTGGTCTGTTTTATGAATTTTATTTGAAAAATTTAGTTATTGAAACTACTAAAACAATTAAAGATGTCACTGTTACTGATTCTGGAATAGCAGATGCTGTTGAAAAAGTATATGATTCTGTTGTAACTGTTAAGAATTATTCTAGAGGAAAGTTATATTCTACTGGTAGCGGTTTTGTATTTAAAGTTGATTCAAAGAATGGTTATATTCTTACAAATTATCATGTTATTAGTGGTGGTAGTAATGTTAGTGTAGTATTTACTAATGACACTGAAGAAGAAGTTAATGTAGTTGGATATGACGAATATTCTGATATAGCTGTTTTAGCAGTAGATAAAAATAAAGTTATAAGTGTGGCAACTACTGGAAGTAGTGAAAATACAAGAATCGGTGACACTACATTTGCTGTTGGAACACCTGTAGATTCTTCTATTTATTCATGGAGTGTTACAAGAGGAATTTTAAGTGGAAAAAATAGATTAGTTCAAGTTGATAATTATGTTATGAGTGTTTTACAAACTGATACAGCAATTAATTCAGGTAATAGCGGAGGTCCTTTATGTAATTCTAATGGTGAAGTAATTGGAATTACAAATATGAAACTTGCTAGTTCACAAATTGAAGGTATTGGTTTTGCTATTCCTATAGAAGATGCATTAAAGAATGCTGAATCAATTATAAGTGGTAAAAAGATAACTAGACCTTACATTGGTATATCTGTTTATGATTCAACTAATTATTTCAGTGGTGAGAGTGGAGTATATGTTGAATATGTAGAAAAAGGAGGAGCTGCTGAAAAAGCTGGATTTAAGAGTGGAGATAAAATAGTAAAAATTAATGATGTTGAAATAACTAATTCTTCATACTTTAGATATCAATTATATAAATATAACATAGGTGATAAGATTAAGATAACTGTTAATAGAAATGGTGTTGATAAAACATTAACTGTTACATTATCAAGTAGTGGTTCTAAAAATTAATAAGCAAATTAAAAACATTGAAAGTAAAATTTCAATGTTTTTTGTTATCTTGATAATTTAGTAACTTCGATTCCTAATTCATTACAATATTCATCTAAATATTCATAAAAATGATTAGTATCTATATTATATTCTTCTGGAACATCAAATAAAACTAAACAATTAATAAATGATTTAACTGTTGAAGCAAGAAGTATTGAAAATATTAATATTAAGGATAGAGAAAAGATTATATTATAGCTATATGTAAAATATAGTTTTTTTGATATAATATTTTTAATAAGTAGGTGATTTATGAAAAAGATAAAAGAAGCATATAAGAATAGTAGAAAAGATGTATTGACTGTATATTTATTACTTAGATTTCTTGTTATATTAGTTTTTGTAAGACAAGTAATATTGCATAATTATTGGAATGCATTTTTATGTGTGTTAGTATTAGTACAATTTTTAATACCTTATTTTGTATCTAAAAAGTTTAAAATAGATTTACCTAATACTTTTGAAATAATTATCTTACTTTTTATATTTTCTTCTGAGATACTCGGAGAAATTCAAAACTTTTATGGAACTTTTAAACATTTTGATACTGCTTTGCATACATTAAATGGATTTTTATGTGCTGCGGTAGGATTTGCTTTAATAGATTTATTTAATAATAATAGTGAAAAAATTAATTTATCACCTATATATTTAACTATCGTGGCATTTTGTTTTTCGATGACTATTGGTGTATTATGGGAGTTTTTAGAATATACTATTGATAAAGTTATGCTTAGTGATATGCAGAAAGATAAGATTGTTACAACTGTTTCTTCTGTTTGGTTAAATCCTGAAGGTAAAAATAAAGCTGTTGTAATAAATGATATTAATAAAACAGTTATTTATTCTTCTTCAGGTGAAACTGTAATTGAAGGTGGTTATCTTGATTTGGGACTTAATGATACGATGAAAGATTTAATTGTTAATTTTGTTGGAGCAGTCGTATTTAGTATATTTGGTTATTTATATGTTGTTAATAGAGATAAATATAAGATAGCTGAAAAATTTATGTTAAAGAAGAGTAAATAAGTAAAAATTAATATATAATTATATAAAAAGATTAAATAGCGAAAGAACATTAATATTTAATACAAAGAATCATGCTTTGGTGGAA
>CAKOKV010000149.1 GCA_934095805.1 uncultured Bacilli bacterium
TAAGTAAAAAAGAATGGACAGATTGTTTAAACATTTTTAAAACAAAAGTTCTTAATTTAGAAAAAAATGATACAGTTGACTTAAATAATTTAACAGAAGAAGAACAAGAAAAATTTGAAAAAATTAAACAAGATAAACTACTTTCAAAAAAATTCATAGAATTAAAAGCAACAACTGCATTTAGAAAAGAATTTTCAAGAGCTTTCGGTAATGAGATATGGAAAAAATTATTAAATAATATTGAAATATTAGATGAAGTCGCAGTAATACTTACTAATTATAAAATAGAAGAAGATATAATAGAGCAAGTTGAGAATAGTGAAATTATAGATAATGATTATATAGAAAGTATTTTAAATTTACCAAATTTAAAAGATCATAATAATTTATCATTAATTCTTATAAGACAATTAAATGAATTAATGAAAAAAGGTATGCTTTATAATGAAGCAATGGTAGAATTAGGATACAATTTTAGTGATTTAACAGAAGAAAAAGAAAAGTCTGATATGTTAATGCCTATTAATAAGGATAATGAAATTAATAATCAAAGAGTAATTAGATCATTAGCTCAAACAAGAAAAATAATTAATGCAATAATTAAAAAATATGGCATGCCATATAAAATAAACATTGAAACAGCAAGAGAATTAGCTAAAAGTCTAGATGAAAGAAAAAAAATACAAAAAAATCAAGAAGAAAATAAAGAAAATAATGAAAAAATCAAAAAAGAACTATGTGAATTATTACCAAATAAATTTCAAAATGAAAATAAAGTTTCATCATTTGATTTATTAAAATATAAATTATGGAAAGAACAACAAAATATATGTCCATACAGTTTAGAAAAAATAACAATAGAAGAACTATATGATAATGGAATAGTACAAGTAGATCATATACTACCTTACTCAAGAACTTTTGATGATTCTTACTTTAATAAAACATTAGTAAAAGCAAAAGAAAATCAAATCAAAGAAAATAGAACTCCTTATGAATGGTTTAAAAGTGATAAGGAAAAATGGGAAAACTATCCAATGTACAAAGCTTATATTAATAGTTTAAATATTCCAGATAAGAAGAAAGATAACTATTTGCTTACAAACTTAACTCAAGAAATAGAAAATGAAATGAGAAATCAAAATTTAAATGATACAAAATATATAACAAAGTATTTAACATCATTTATAAAGGCATATTTAAATGTTCCGCTAGTTGATAGTGTAAATGGTACTATAACATCAAAACTAAGAACAAGGTGGGGTTTAAATAATATTACTCATAGTTTACAATCACCATCATATTATATCAAAGATGTAGATGAAAATAATGATATAAAGAAGAATAGAGAAAATCACCTACATCATGCAATGGATGCTTGCATAATAGCTTGTACAAATAAATCTATAATTCAAAAAATAACTAATTATGAGAAATATAAAAGATACTTTGAAAATAAAGTAGATGTATCAATAGAATCATTAATTAAAAATAACTATATATACAAAAATGAAGAGACAGATGACTATATAGATGAGGAAACTGGAGAAGTAATTAAAACTGAATCATTAGAAGAATATTATAAAGAATTAATTGATAATAATTATTTAGTAAAAAACAATAAAAATAGATATACTGTACTATTTCCACAACCATATGAAGATTTTACAAACGAATTAAAAGCAAGAATATATGAAAGAGACGAGAGTCAACAAAAATTCATGTTAGAAGGATTACATACATATACAGAAGATGAATTAAAAGAAGTAGCTCCTCTAATACCTGTATTTGCTAAAAATAAAGTAAAAGGATCACTCCATGGAGAAACATTATATGGTTATAAGAAAGAAAATGATAATGAATTTATAACTAAAAGAGTATCTGTTGTATCTAAGAGTTTTAAACATGATGATTTAGAAGATATTATAAATAAAGATAATGGTTCAAAAGAAGTATATGAAACTCTAAAAGAGTGGTTATCAAATTATGATAACGGTGAAGAAGCATACAAAAATAATGGTTATCCAAAAGATAAAACAGGAAAAATTATTAAAAAGGTTAAACTACAATTACCATATGAAGGAAAAGGACATAATATTAACAACATAATAGTAGATAAAGAAAATATACAAAAAATCCTTGTATTTAAAGATAAAGAAACAAATGCATTATATTTTTGTGGTTTAGACAGATTTGATATACTTAATTTAAAAAAGAATAAAGATTATGAAATAACATTATGGAAATCAAGAAGTAAATCTTTGAAAGAATCATATAATGTCTTAAATAAAAATTATGAACAAGTTTTAGTGTTATCAAAAAATGACTTTGTGGAAATTGAAATAGAGAACGGAAATAAATGTTACTGCTATATAAATGGGTTTACGAGTGGAAAATTAGATATAGGAAGTTATATGGGAGATAATTATGATATTGTTGGTGATAATAGATTATTTAATAAGTTTTATAGTGGAAATCAATATCAATTTACTATAACTTCTATTAAAAATATAAAAAAAATAAAATTAAACACCTTAGGAAAAATAGAATAATGGGTTATAGACAAGTAGTTATTAAAAAATCAGATAAAATGAAATTAAAAGATAACAATTTAGTTATAATCAATAATGAAAAAGAACGAAAAGTACCACTAGAAGATATAAATTTTATAATATTAGAAGATAATAGAACTGTAATAACAGCAAGGTTATTATCAGAAATTAGCAAATATTTTATATCACTAATAATATGTGATGAAAAATATGAACCTACATCTATAATGTTTGCATATAACAATCATTATAAACAACTTGAATCATTCTCATTACAACTAGGTCTTAGTGATGAACTAAAATGGAATTTATGGCAATCAATAGTTAAAAAGAAAATAACTAATGAAATTATAGCATTAGAAACAACAACACAAGATGAGTTTGTAATCAATAAATTGAAACAATTTAAAGATGAAGTTGAAGAAAATTTTGGATTTGATAGCTTTCTTAAAAATAAATATGGTTTAGATACATCTAATGAAT
>CAKOKV010000150.1 GCA_934095805.1 uncultured Bacilli bacterium
TTCCAATATTAATGATTATATTCTCAATAGGTGGAACAACTTACGGAATGATGGAAGAAACAGTTGGTTTCTATGCACTTCTAGCATTTACTATGGTAGCTGCTGGTATGGATACAATTGTTGCATCAGCAACAGTATTGTTAGGTGCAGGATGTGGTGTTTTAGGTTCAACTATTAACCCATTCGCAACAGGAGCTGCAGTAGCTGCACTTCCAAAAGGATTAACTGTTAATCAAGGAATTTTAATTGCACTTGGTGCAGTATTATGGTTAGTATCACTTGGAATTTCAATTTTCTATGTAATGAGATATGCAAGAAAAGTTAAAGATGATAAAGGTTCAACTTTCTTATCATTACAAGAACAAAAGAAAATGGAAAAATTCAATGAAAAAGATGCTACAAAAGAAGCAGTTCTTACAGGAAAACAAAAAGTTACTTTATGGATTTTTGCTATAACATTTATAGTAATGATCGTAGGATTTATTCCGTGGGAAGAATTTGGTATAACATTCTTTAAAGGATGGACTGATTGGTTAACTGGAGTACCTTTAGGTGAGTGGTATTTCTATGAATCAGCTGCTTGGTTCTTAATTGTTGGTATCTTAATTGGATACATTAATAAATTTACAACAAATCAAATTATAGATGAATTCATTGCAGGAGCAAGAGATATCTTATCTGTTGTACTTATTATTGCAGTGGCTCGTGGTGTTAAAGTATTAATGGAAACAACAATGTTAGATAATTATATTATTTACAATGTTGCAGATGCATTAAAAGGAACACCTGTAGCATTATTTACACCATGTAACTATATTCTACATATATTATTATCAGTACTTGTACCATCTAGTTCAGGTTTAGCAACAATATCTACACCAATTATGGCTCCACTTGCACATCAACTTGGTTATAGTGTTGAAACAACAATTATGACATTCGTTGCTGCAAATGGACTTGTTAACTTATTTACTCCAACATGTGGTGCAATTATGGGTGGCTTAGCACTAGCTAAAGTTAACTACACTACATGGTTAAAATGGGCTATGAAGTTATTAGTTCTTATTGGTTTATCATCAATGGTAATACTTACATTTGCATCAGTAATATTATCATAGTGAAAAGATTAAAGACACTTTTAAAAAGTGTCTTTTTTATTGATTAAATTACTAAATCATATAAATATTATCATTAACTTCATTAGATACAGATTCTAATTTTTGAATTCTTGAATCTAATGTTTTTATTTGTCTTTCTAATCTGCTAACTCTATCTTCTAAATCATTATTTATATTATTGTTATTATTCATCTGATTATTATAGTTTGGTGGAATAACATTTGGCCCATATGCTTGATATTCTTGATTTAAATTATAACCACTAGGTGGATATATCATACCGGGAGCTTGATAACCTTGATTTAGATTTTGATAGAACATATCTCTATTATTCATAACATCACCTAGTATAATATATGTTGATTATTTGTTTTTGAGCCTATTTTGTATTATAATATATTCATAAAGAAAGGGAAGCATTATGAGACTTAAACATATAAAAGATGCAGATAAAATAATAAATAAAAGCAATTATATAATTACTAATCCAGAAGAATATAAAGGTAAATGGAATAAATTATTTAATAATGATAATAATATAGAAATAGAAATAGGTACAGGAAAAGGAAAATTTATAATAGAAAAAGCACTTCAAAATCCAAATATAAATTACATAGGAATAGAAAAATATGATAGTCCACTTGTTTCAGCAGTGAAAAAGTTAGAAGAGTTAGAAATAAATAATTTAAGACTTATATGTTATGATGAATTTGAAATAGAAAATATATTTGATAAAGAAATATATAAAATATATTTAAATTTTTCTGATCCATGGCCTAAAAAAAGACATATAAAAAGAAGATTAACATCAGATAGATTCTTACAAAAATATGATTTAGTATTCAAAGATAAAAAAAGAATAGAAATGAAAACTGATAACGATGATTTATTTCTTTATTCATGTGAATCATTAGTTCAATACGGATATGAAGTAATAGAAAAAGATACTAATCATATAAGTGATATAACAACAGAATATGAAGATAAATTTATGAGTATTGGAAAAAACATAAATTATATAAGTGTTGTTAAAGAATAAATAATTTGCTATAATTTTAAAGTAGGAGAAATAAAAATGTATAAAAAGATTGTTACAATAATATGTGCATTATTACTAACAGCTTGTACTAATCAAACATATTATTTAAATAATTTAACATATGAAGATATAATAAATATATCTATTAATGAAACTGAAAAAACAACAAATATAAATAATAAAGGATATAAATATTATTTACCAACAGGATTTATAGTTTCAAAAGATAATGGTTATAATCAAGAATTATTAAGTGATGATAATGTAAGATATTATTTAAATATTGATATAGTAAGTTATTATTATAAAAATAGAATGCAATCAACACATGATATAAATGATTATAGGTATTATGAATTTGAGTATAAAGATAAAACTGGTTATTTAAAGATAACAGAAAATAATGATAATTTTTTTGTTGAGTTGTGTTATAATTATGCTATAATAGAGGTAGAGGTAAAGGGTAGTAACCTAAGATATGCAATATCAAGAGGAATCGTTATATTAAACTCTATACAATATAATGATTTAGTAATCGAAAAAAATATTGGAAATAATGATATTGATAGTGCTGAAACAATTTATAAAATACCTGAACCAAAAGACAAAGATAGTTCTAAAAATATTTTAGAATATATGGAAGAGGAATAGGAGAGTGTAAAAATATGGGCGTTTTTAGTAAACTAAAAAACATATTTTATGATGAAGAAGTAATTGAAGAACCAAGTACAGAAATTAAAATAGATAAGCCAGCAAAAAAAGAGGTTGTTGAAAAACCAAGAGTTGAAGAGATAAAAGTAGTTAGGCAAGAAGAAAGAAGAGAACCAGAGGTAAAAG
>CAKOKV010000151.1 GCA_934095805.1 uncultured Bacilli bacterium
TATTATTTGAAAGTAATGCAATTGGTCCATGTTTAAGTTCACCTGCCGCAAAACACTCACTATGAATATAAGATATCTCTTTAAGCTTTAAACTTGCTTCATAACAAGTATAAATATCAATACCTCTTCCAATATAGTACATATCTTCACTCTTATATATACTTTTAGCTACTGGCTTATAATCAATATTAATAACCTTTTCTACAAATTTAGGTAATTTAGAAAATTCAGATAATATTTTATCAACTTCATCTTTCTTAATAATATTTTTCTTATACATATATTTAAGCATAAGTAAACTACATAAATAACTTTGACTATAATATCCCTTAGTAGTTGCTACACATATCTCAGGTCCGGCAAGCATAGGCATAATATATTTAGCTTCTCTTGCTATAGTAGAAGTTGGTACATTAACAATCGCAAGAGTATCAATACCTTCCTCATTACACATTCTAAGACTAGCAAGAGTATCAGCAGTTTCACCACTTTGAGATAAAAATACCACAAGCACTTCATCATCAAAATAATGATTAGAATATCTATATTCACTAGCTGCATATACATTAACATAAAAATCTTTACTAGTACAATACTTATCACCAAAATACTTAGCAACTAATGCAGCATGATAAGCACTACCACAACCAACAAAATCAATTCTTTTATATTTAGTTATATCAAGAACTTTATCACCAATCTTATCATTTTCTAAATACACAGAATACAACTTTTTACTAAGTTCTATTTGATCATGTATTTCCTTAAGCATAAAATGCTTATATCCACCCTTTTGAGCACTTTCAACATCAAAATCAGCTTCAAGAACTTCTTTATCAAGTATTACACCATTATAATAAATATTACATTCCTTATCTATCTCTACTATTTCCTTATCATCAAGAACAATATATTTCTTTGTATAAGGAAGTATAGCGGATATATCGCTAGAAATAAAATACTCATCATCACCTATTCCAGCTATTAATGGAGCATCCTTCCTAACACCATATATCTTATCTTTACCTTCGAACATTATAGCAAGAGCATAACTACCTGTCATTTCTTCAATAGATTTTTCTATTGCTAATAATTCATTCTCACCATCATAATTAGAATCAATTAAAGCCGCTATTCTCTCACTATCAGTATCACTTACAAACTTATAATCTTTAAGTTCACTTTCAAGCATCTTATAATTTTCAACAATACCGTTATGAGCAACAGTAACTCTTCCTACTTTATGAGGATGACAATTTGTTTCAGTTACTTTACCATGAGTAGCCCATCTAGTATGAGCTATACCACATGTTGTATTATTAAAAATAAATTTCTTTAATTTCTCTCTTAAATTCTCTATTTTACCAATTGATTTAACAATTCTCACTTTCTTATTATCAAGAACTGCTATACCAGCAGAATCATAACCCCTATATTCTAATGTTGATAAACCTTCAACAAGAACATCTTTAACATTCCTTTTTCCTTTATAACCTATAATTCCACACATATAATTCTCCTTATACTTAAATTATATATTATATTTCTTGAAATTCATATCAATTTTATACTTACTTGACATTAAAAAAGAAAAGACATTAAGATATTTTTAAATTATATATATAACTTAATATTATATTATAAACAAGAAAATAAAAAGCAAGAAATTTTTCTTGCTATAAATAACTTATCCAATTCTAAATGCGGGAGAAACACCATAAACACGATCTGCTGAATAAGTAATATTCCAAGTTCCATCTGCTAAAACAGAAAGAAAATTTGAATAAGATCTACTAGTTGCAGTACGAAGCCACCAGACTGAGTTAGTACCATTGTACTTCTTAATAGCAGCACTATGGTTACTTGTAGAAACTCTTTTATTAGCATAATAATCTAGTTGTCTTGTAAATGCTATAGCTCCATCACTTGTAAGTTCTTCTATATCATTAGAGTAAATCTCACTTAAAGATAATAAAAACAATTTATCAGTAGAAGTTACAGCTTCTCCTTCTTCATAATCTTTATTAGCCCCAGAAGCCACAAAAGTAGAAGTAATTTGATCTTTCACACCACTTGGAAATGCATTATAAATATCATTATTTATAAAAGTTCTCATTACAGAAGAAGGAAAACCACCTTCACTAGATATTTCATCATTTATATTATGTGTCGTAATAATATCAGTAAACTCAAGTACAAATCCACAAGCTGTCTGTGAAAAACCTTGTGTTGAACATTCACTTGGTGTACTTTTATTAGCAATTCTTAGAGTATGAGTTCCATAATCTCCTAAATCTATTTCTTTAGTATCCCCAACATTATATTTGTCAGTATTATTTTCTCTAACAGCATTAACAATAGTATCCCAACTATCAGTGCTAAATGAAACAGGACTTACTTTTGGTATATATTCACCAACTACATCCAAATTTCCAACAAAGAAAGTTTTTTGTGCATCATTAGGAGTAGTATTGTCTAAATATAACCATATAAAATATATTGCTTCTTCCCCTGCTTTAATAATATCATCAGAATATATTACATTATTTTCAATTTCACTATAACTATATATATATGTTGATTCCAAACTCTCAGTTTGATTATTTCCACTTAACATACGACTCAATAAAACAACATCTTTATTATTTATTTTGCCATCGCAATTTACATCTGCTAAAGTTTTTTGAACTTCAGATAAAGTTAATAAATCGGCATTTGCTCTAAATATAAAATTTGTATCTGCTTCATTAACAAATCCATCCATATTGACATCACCGAGTTGATATCCTGTATCCTTATAAAGAACTCTTTTTCTAATAGCTACTTTTAAATGATCAGCATACTTAGTTGTAAGTCTATTATAACCAACATAATCTCCACTTGGTACAAATGTTGCATCTTCTTTTAACTTAATTTTAACAGTAGAATCAAGAGGACCAGTATTTGTTACTTTAAATATATATGGTGTAGAATCAGAATAACTACTAGTGC
>CAKOKV010000152.1 GCA_934095805.1 uncultured Bacilli bacterium
AATCTCGCAAACCCTTATTTTATGGGCTATTTGCCACAGCACTGTTTGTACTTCTTACCACTTCCACAAGGACATGGATCATTTCTACCTATTTTTGCCTTTGCTTTTTTAGGTGTGTTTTTAACACCTTCTTTTCCATCATTAGTCTTAATATTTTTTACTTCTTCTCTTTCAATATTTTGTCTAACTTCAGCATTTAATAAATAATTAGAAATTTCAGCATTTATACTTGCCATCATATTATCAAATAATTGGAATCCTTCAAGAGCATAAACTTGTAATGGATTACTTTGAGCATAACCACGAAGTCCTACTCCTTCTTTTAAATCTTCCATTGCATCTAATTGATCCATCCAATACTTATCAATAATTCTTAAAGAAATTGTCTTTTCAAAATCATTTTGTATTTCTTCTGGAATATCTTCTAATTTCTTATTGTAATCATCTACTACTATTTTATAAATAAAATCAATTACTTCTTCTGGTGTTTTATCTTCAAAATCTTCTTTCTTTAATTTAGTCTTTTTAAGTAAATGAGCATTAAATTGTTCCATAATATTATCTATATCATTATCATTTAATGTACCATTTTCAGATAAATGAGCATTAACTTGTCCTGTTACAAAATCCTTAAATGTATCAAGTACTCTATCTCTAATACTATCTTTATCTAATATCTCATTTCTTCTTTCATATATTATTTCTCTTTGTTTAGAAATAACATTATCAAAGTCAAGTAATCCTTTTCTTCTATCAAAGTTAAATCCTTCAACTTTCTTTTGAGCAGATTCGATATTTTTAGAAATCATTTTATTTGAAATAGCTTGATCACCACTGATACCTAAGCTTTCCATAACATTCTTCATCTTTTCAGAACCAAATTTAACCATTAAATCATCTTCCATAGAAACAAAGAATCTAGTTGTTCCCGGATCTCCTTGACGACCACTTCTACCACGAAGTTGGTTATCAATTCTTCTTGATTCATGTCTTTCAGTTCCGATTACATATAAACCGCCAAGTTCTCTTACACCTTCACCTAACTTAATATCAGTACCACGACCAGCCATATTAGTTGCTATTGTAACAGCACCTTTCTTACCAGCATTCTCAATTATATGAGCTTCTTTTTCATGATTCTTAGCATTTAATAATTCATGTTTAATTCCAGCTTTTGTCAATAATTGACTAATAATTTCACTAGTTTCAACAGATGCTACACCTACTAAAACAGGTCTACCAGTTGAATGTATTTCTTTAACACTCTTAACAATTGCACTATACTTACCTTTAAGTGATGAATAAATTAAATCAACTTGATCATCTCTTATAACAGGTTTATTAGTTGGAATACATACAACATATGTATTATATATATTTTGAAATTCTTCTTCTTCTGTTTTTGCAGTACCAGTCATACCAGCAAGTTTATTATACATTCTAAATAAGTTTTGGAATGTAATAGTCGCAAGTGTTTTAGTTTCTTCATTAATGGTTACATTCTCTTTTGCCTCAATTGCTTGATGTAATCCTTCACTAAATTGACGACCATGCATAAGTCTACCAGTAAATGTATCTACAATTAATACTTGATCATTTTCAACAACATAATCAACATCTCTTTTAAATGCATAATTTGCTGTTAAAGCTTTATCCAAATTATGAACCATTACACTATTCTTAATATCATATAAATTATCTAAATGAAGTAGGTTTTCTGCATGTTTAACACCATCTTCTGTTAAAGTAACCTTTTTAGTCTTTTCATCAACAACATAATCATCAAGATTTAAATTCTTAGCTACTCTATCAGCTTCTTTATAAACATTAGCACTCTTAGCACTACCACCACTAATAATTAATGGAGTTCTTGCTTCATCTATTAAAATACTATCAACTTCATCTATAATAGCAAAATTAAGTCCTCTTTGAGTTCTATTTTCCTTATGAACAACCATATTATCTCTTAAATAATCAAATCCAAGTTCATTATTAGTTGTATAAGTTATATCAGCTGCATAAGCTTCTCTTTTCTCTTGTGGACTTTTATCTCTTAAATTTATACCTACTGTTACTCCTAGTAATGAATAAATTGGTTCCATCCATTCAGCATTACGAGTTGATAAGTATTCATTTGTTGTAATAACATGAACACCCTTTTCTTCTAATGCATTTAAATATGCTGGAAGAACTGTTGTTAATGTTTTACCTTCACCAGTTTTCATCTCAGCAATGTTTCCTCTATGAATCGCAACACCACCAATTAGTTGTACTCTAAATGGTTTTTCACCTATTGCTCTAAAACATGCTTCTCTCGCTAAAGCAAAAGCTGGAGCTAAAATATCATCAAGAGTTTCTCCATTTTTAAGCCTTTTCTTAAACTCTTCAGTTTTAGCTTTAAACTCAACTTCAGTAAGACCTTTCATTTCATCTTCTAATGCTTCTATTTCATCAACAATTTTATCTATCTTTTTAAGTTCTTTTGTTTCATAATCGAATAAGTTTTTAAACAATCCCATAACATCATCTCCATAGCAAATATTATAAACTAATATATTATCAAAGTCAAAAAAATAGTGCACTTCAAGCACTAAGAAATGCACTATAAATAAACAATGTTAATTTGCTTCTATAATACCATAATCCCCATCATTTCTCTTATACACAACATTAATCTTATCAGTATCAACATTCTTAAAAACAAAGAATGTATGTCCAAGTAATTCCATTTGTGTTATTGCTTCTTCTTCATCAATTGGTTTTAAGAATATTTCCTTTCTTCTAACAATAGCTTCAGTAGATTCCGGAACTTCAAAATAAGCATCAATTGTAGCTTCTACATTAACCTTATTTTTCTTATTTGAAAGTTTACCTCTATATTTCTTAAATTGTCTTTCTAATTTATCTATAACTAAATCTATCGCAGAATATAAATCATCACTTGTTTCTTCTGCTCTTATATTATATTTACCACTCCATATAGT
>CAKOKV010000153.1 GCA_934095805.1 uncultured Bacilli bacterium
AGTATATAATGATAATTCTCTTTCTTATTTAAAAGCTCTTGCTAAAAAAGGACTAGAAAAAAGACTTAATAATGTAGTACCAGATGTTTATAAAAATAGATTAATGTATGAACTATCTGTCATAGAGAAAATGAATTTTGTAGACTATTTCTTGATAGTTTATGATTTTGTTTTATATGCTAAAAAACATAATATTTATGTTGGACCTGGAAGAGGTAGTGGAGCTGCATCGCTTGTTAATTATAGTTTAGGTATAATTAATGTAGATCCTCTTAAATATAATCTAATATTTGAAAGATTCTTAAATCCAGACAGAATTACTATGCCTGATATAGATATAGACTTTGATAATACTAAAAGAGACAATGTAATAGAATATGTAAGTGATAAATATGGTCATGATAAAACAGCAAGAATTATATCATTTAATACAATGTTACCAAAGCAAATAATAAGAGATATGGGTAGAGTACTTAAATATGATAATATAGTTATTGATAATATATGTAAAACTATAAATGATGAAAAAGATTTTATAAGTTTAAAAAGTAATAAATCATTTGTAAATTTAGTTAGTAAAAATAATAATATTAGATACTTAGTAAACTGTTGTAATAAACTATGTGGTCTTAAAAAGAATACAAGTATGCATGCAGCTGGTGTTGTTATTAGTGATATATCACTTAATAATTTTATGCCATTATACAAAAGTAATAATATAATTTTGACTGGTTATAGTATGGAATATATAGAAAGTCTTGGCCTTTTAAAAATGGACTTCTTATCAATTAAAAATCTTAACACTATTTCTAATATAGTAAATGATATCAAAAATGATAACTATGATATTGATTTAAATAATATACCATTAAATGATCCACAAACATTAAAAATATTTAGTAGTGCATATACTACAGGAATATTCCAATTTGAAAGTAGTGGTATGAAAAACTTTCTAAAACAATTAAAAGTAGACAATTTTAATACATTAGTAGATGCAATAGCATTATATAGACCAGGTCCAAGAGATATGATAGGTGAATATATATTAAGAAAAGAAGGTAAGAAGAAAGTAACATACTTGGTAAAAGAATTGGAACCTATCTTAAAAAGCACATATGGAATAATCATTTATCAAGAACAAGTACTTGAAATATTAAGGCTTATTGGTGGATATACTTATGCAGAGGCAGATTTAATAAGAAGAGCTATGTCTAAAAAGAAAGCTGATATAATAGAAAAATCTAAATCAAAGTTTATAAATGGAGTTATTAAACATGGATATGATGAAAAAATAGCCTTAGAACTTTATGATTTAATAATAAAATTTTCATCATATGGATTTAATAAATCACACTCTGTAGTTTATTCATTAGTGGCATATCAAATGGCATACCTAAAGAGCCATTATACAAAGTATTTTATGAGAAACTTACTTAATATGAATATTTCATCAGATAAAATAAAAGATTATATAGAAGAATCTAAAAAGATGAATATTAAATTTTTGAAAGTTGATATAAATAAAAGTACAAAAGAATTTATTACCGATAAAAATAATAATGAAAATAATAATTTAAGATTACCATTTAATATAATTAAAAATATATCTGGTATTGTAAGTGATGAAATAATTAATGAAAGAAATAAAAGCGAATTCAAATCATTTAATGATTTTATGATAAGATGCTATGGTAAGAATATAAATAAAAGAATAATTATTTCATTAATAGTTTGTGGAGCATTTGATAGTTTTAATATCAATAAAAAAGCTACAATTGGGGCATTAGATGAAATTATAAATTATGCAGTGCTTTGTAAAGATCTAAATATAGTTATGGATAATCCACCTATGTTACAAGAAATAGAAGATTTTAATGATATAGAAACTATTGATAATGAAATAAATAATTATGGATTTTATTTATCTAAACATCCAGTAACTAAATATATAAGAGAAGGATATATTAAGTTAAATGAACTATCAAAATATTATAATAAAATAATAAGTCTAATATTATTTTTAGAAGATACTAAAATGATAAAAACAAAGAATAATGATAAAATGTGTTTCTTGAAATTTAGTGATGATTATGGTACCATAGAAGCCGTAATGTTTAGTGATGCATTATTAAAGATTACTAATTTAGATAAAAATAAAGTATATAAAGTAAATGCAAAAGTAGAAAAAAGAGAAGAATCATATCAGTTAATAGTATATGGTATGTTTCAAATATAGAGGTACATATGGCAAATAAGAAAAAGAATATTAAAAAGAAAAAATCAACAACTAAAAAGAGAAAAACTACTAATTCAAAAAAGAAGACGACTGTACAAAAATCAAAAGTTTCAAATAACACAAATAAAACTAGCAAAAATAAATCTAATAAAAATAGTGAAATCAAAAATAAAAAAACTGATAAAGTTATAAAAGAAAAATCTAACAAAAGAGAATTAATCTTTAATATAATAATAGCTGTATTAGTTATAGTTGTGATAATAAGTTTCTATTTTCTAATTCAAAAGAGAAAAGAAGAAGAAATTACTATTAAAGAAATAGATGAAAGTAAATTAGTAAAACCTGATAATAATCCTACTGATATTGATATACCTAAGAAAACTGTAAAAGAAGAAATAGCTGAATTAAAAACAAAATATAATAATAATGATGTTATTGGTATATTAAATATAGATAATGAAATTTATACACCAGTAGTACAAACAAAAGATAATCAATATTATTTAAAGTATTCATTAAGTAAAAAAAGAAGTGTTATTGGAAGTACATTTATGGATTATAGGTTAAATAAAGACAGTAAACAAATAAATATTTATGGTCATAATCACAGTAATAAAAAGTATAATCCTCCATTTAAAACACTTGAAAATTATTTAAAAAAAGCTTATTTTGAAGAACATAGATATATAGAATTCAAAGTAGATAATGAAATTCAAAAATA
>CAKOKV010000154.1 GCA_934095805.1 uncultured Bacilli bacterium
TTCATAGCCACATTCATTGCATACAAATATTGTTTTTGGTGCTTTTGCCATTTGCTTTCCTCCGTTTTTTTGATATGTTTATTTTAGTTTATTTTTTGAAAAAAAGCAAGAAAAATTTTATTATAAAATCCCCTAAAAAATATAATTATATTTCAGATTATATTTTTAAGGAGATTACTTATTCTTCATTCCATTTAATTATTCTTTCACCTTTCGGAGCTCCCCATGGTGCATTCTTAATTTCGTTTGCTTTTTTATGAATTATTATTTCATTCAAACCACCTGCTTCATTAAAAGCCTCAACATTTATTTCTTTAATACTGTTCGGAATTTCTAAACTTTTTATTTTTCCACATCGTAGTATAATATTATCATTTATTTTTTCTATTCCATCTGGAAGAATTAATCCTTCCAACTCACTTTGTCCATAAAACGCATATGAACTAATTTCTTTTGTACCATTTCGTATTTTTAGATTTCCTGTGACCTGATATAATGCACATATTAATTTTGTTTCATCATAACTATATAATACATTATCTATAATCTTAAAATTTTTATTATTTTCATCAAGTTCAATTTTTACATTTAGTGCTCCAAAATTAAACTGAGAATTTATGTTTGATATATTACTATTGATTTTAATTTTTTCTAATTTACTATTTTTTATATTAATAATATATGGATTAATTCCTTCAACAGAATCTGCTAATTCTACCTCTTTAGCATTTATTTCTTCACAAAATGCTGAGGCACCTATTGTCTTTGTTCCTTCTTTTACTGTTACTTTTTCTTGCATGGTATATGATTTTAATAGAGTTGTATCCATATAAAGTTGCTTATTTTCTACATAAAAATTTTTATTTTCCTCGTCAACAATTATACTTTCTATACTATTAGGTAATGCTCCTTCAATCATGTACGTTAATGATTTTGGAATATAAATTTTTTTTATATTTGTAAAATTTCCTAAACGTATAGTAAAACTGGTTATTCCATCTGGTATATTTAATGTGTCATTATTTTCTAAAAATTTCTTTGATAAAAATATAATCTGATTTCTATTTTGAGGCAATAGCATTCCCGAAATATAGACAAATTTGTCATTATTAACATTTATCTGTACCAGATTATTACAATTCATAAAGGCATTTGCATCTACTGTATTTATTGTTGATGGTAAATTTATTATAGTCAAATTAGAACAACTTTCAAATGCATTAGATTTTATTTCTTCAACTCCTTCAGAAATATTCACAGTTTCTAAAGCATATGCTGCATAAATAGAATATTTTCCAATTATTTTTAAACTAGATGGAATAGTTAATTCTTTTATTTTAGTCATACTTATTGAAAAACTTCCTATACTTGTAACCGTATTTGGTAATGATATTTTTGAAAGATTTTCACATTTATAAAATGCCTTATCACCTATTTTCTCAATCCCATCTTGTAATACTACCGTTTCTAATGTTTGATTATATGCAAAAGCATTTGCACCTATTTCTTTAACATTCCTATGAATTACGACCGTTTTTAAGCCATCCACTCCAGAAAAAGCTCCATCTCCAATTTTGGTTACATTTTCTGGAATAGTTACTGTCCCATTTGATGACATGAGGTTCAAATTTGCCCCAGCCGATTTTAGTTCACCATTTACTATAATATATGGATTTACAGAGATATTTACTATTTTTGAAGCCTCTATTTTTGATTTTTTTGTTGTATTTATCACCAATTGACCTTTTATGATTTCTAACTCATCTATATATTTGTCATTCAAATCTGGTATTATCGTTTTTATATTTCCATCTTGCTTAAATCCATCATATGATAAATTATTTTTACCAGCTGATAATGTGTCTTCTATAAAATTATCATCATCCATTATTTTAGATAATTTCCATTGATTTAATTCTTCATTATAATTTGATAATTCAGTTGATATTTTTGCAATATTAGCTTTTGTTATTATTCCATTTTCCCCTATTAGCATTGATATGCTAACTCCAGTAAGTATAATTAAAACTATTATAGTTAGTACCAATGCTATTAATGTTATTCCTTTATTTTTCATATGTTTCCTCCATTTTTTATTGTTTTATATAATAAAACCCAAAAATATTATAGTTAAATTATAACTAAAAGTCAATAGTTATTTTATAACTTTTTATAATAATGTTGAGGTGAAAATAATGTTAAGAATAAAAGATATTAGAGAAGATAAAGAAATGAAACAAAAAGAAGTTGCTGCTGTTTTGAACGTTTCTCAAACTAATTATAGTAAATATGAATTAGGCAAAATCAATATTCCTATAGAAACTTTAAAGAAAATGGCAATACTGTTTGGTACTAGTGTAGATTATTTATTGGGATTAACAAATGAAGTTAAGCCTTATCCTAGAATAAAATAAAAAAGTTGAAAATTTTACTTTTCAGCTTTTTTATTTTATATTTTCACATTTTTAGAAACATTTTAATCATATATTTACACATTTTTAGAAAGATTTCCACTATCTTTTTTCACATTTTCCGAAAATCATTAAAAATCACCCAACATCACTTTCCATTTCCACCATATTTCTAGCCTCTGCATCCATGACTACCCCTTTTTCCTTAGCCAGTTTAATCAAATAATCCAATTTTGCTTGATTTGCCTTAATTTCATAAGAATAATAATCAACCAAATCTCCCTCTGCAAAATCAAAATTACAATGAGCTTTTTTCAATTTTTCTCTTGTTTCAATAATATTAATCAGAAGTTCCCTATTTCTTTCGTCTTCTGTCAACTCACGTATCTTAGTTTCTCTTATATATTCTATTTCCATGAAACATAATCTCCTTAATTTAACATATTTTTATATAATATATGTCAAAAAAATATTTTTTATTCTTTAAATGCTTGATATATCACTACAAATATTATATAATAC
>CAKOKV010000155.1 GCA_934095805.1 uncultured Bacilli bacterium
TCGTTTTTAGGTGATAAAAAATATAAATTAGATTCTAAACTAGCAACAGCTTTATTAAATGAAAGTCCTGAATTATATGAAATGACAGCTGCTTTAAATGAATTAAATGAAAAAGGTGATATTGAATCATTTAATAATGATAATATTGCAGTATTAATCTCATCATATTATTTAATGAATAATACTGAAGAAGAAATAGAAAATCCAAAAGAAGAAAAAAATGTAAAAGAAGAGTTTGAACCACAAGATATTAGTACTATTGATAATGTAAAATTATATTTAAGAGAATTAGATAGTAAATTGTTAACAAAAGAAGAAGAATTTGAACTTGGAAAAAGAGTATCTGAAGGTGATGAAAAAGCAAAAGAAGAGTTAGTTGCTTCAAATTTAAGGTTAGTAGTTTCAATTGCTAAAAAATATACTACTACATCTGACACATTATCATTTGAAGATTTAATTCAAGAAGGAAATATTGGACTTATGAAAGCTGCTGATAAGTTTGATTATACATTAGGATATAAATTCAGTACATATGCTACTTGGTGGATTAGACAAGCTATAACAAGAGGAATAGCTGATCAATCAAGAACAATAAGAATACCAGTTCATTTACATGATAATTTAAGAAAAATGCATGTAGCAATAACTAACTATATGTCAGAGTATGGCGAAGAACCTAGCGATAAATATTTAGCTGATTTATTAGGCATAACAGAAGAAGCAGTTAGAGAAAGAAAACTGGCCGCTCAAGGAGTTGTTTCATTATCACAACCAGTAAGAAATGAAGGAGAAGAAGACGGAGACGAATTAGAAAACTTTATCGAAGACCCAACATATAGTGATAATTTTGTTGCAGATGCCTTATATTTAAGAGATTTTAAAACAGCAGTATTTGATAAATCACCATTAACAGAAAGAGAAAAAATGGTATTAAAATGTAGATTTGGAATTGATATGCCAAGAAGTTATACATTAGAAGAAATAGGAAAAATGATGGGTGTAACAAGAGAAAGAGTTAGACAAATAGAAGCAAAAGCAATAAGAAGATTAAGATCAAACAGAGAAATCAAATCATTTAATCCAGAAAATGATGAACCTGGAATAAAATTAATAAGAAGACATAAGTAAAATGAGCTAGAAATAGTTCATTTTTATTTGAATATTTAATTGTATTTTATATATAATTTTGTTAAAATATTTCTTATGGAAAGAGATAAAATTAAAAATTTTTGTATAATAGCGCATATAGATCATGGAAAGAGTACTCTTGCTGATAGAATACTTGATATTTGTCATGCTGTAACAGAAAGAGAAAAGAAAGCACAAATACTCGATTCTATGGATCTTGAAAGAGAAAGAGGAATAACTATTAAATTAAATGCTGTTGAACTTAAATATAAAGGGTATACATTACATTTAATAGATACACCAGGACATGTAGATTTCAGCTATGAAGTAAGCAGAAGTTTAGCAGCCTGTGAAGGAGCAATATTAGTAGTTGATGCTACACAAGGTATAGAGGCACAAACTTTAGCTAATCTTTACTTAGCACTAGAGGCTAATTTAAAAATAATACCTGTAATTAATAAAATAGATTTACCTAATGCTGATCCTGAAAGAGTTAAAGATGAACTTGTTAATACAATAGGATTTGATAGAGATGAAATAATTTGTTGTTCAGGTAAAACTGGTGAAGGAGTAGATAAGTTACTTGATGCAGTAATTGAAAGAATACCATCACCAAAAAGTAATAGTAATAAATTAAGAGCATTAATCTTTGATAGTTACTTTGATCCTTATAAAGGTGTAGTTATACTTATAAGAATAATGGATGGTACTGT
This sequence comes from uncultured Bacilli bacterium, assembly GCA_934095805.1. The sequence continues at coordinate 1,842 of CAKOKV010000155.1, forward strand.
TAAAGTAGGAGATAAAATAAGATTTATAAATAGTAATGCTGTTTATGAAGTATTAGAACTTGGAAAACATACACCACACGAAGTAAAGAAAAAAGAACTAACCAGTGGAGAAGTAGGATTCTTAAGTGCCTCAATTAAAAGTATTACAGAGGTAGAAGTTGGAGATACAATTTGTATTGATGGTGAAACAGTAGATGCACTTCCTGGATATAAACATGTTATACCAATGGTTTATAGTGGAATATATCCAATAGACAGTTCTAAATATAATCAACTAAAAGAAGCTTTGTTAAAATTAAAACTAAGTGATTCAGCACTAGTGTTCGAACCAGAAACATCAGTTGCCTTAGGCTTTGGATTTAGATGTGGTTTTTTAGGGCTACTTCATATGGAAATAATAGAAGAGAGAATAGAAAGAGAATTCAATATTGATATTATTGCAACTAGTCCTTCTGTTATATATGAAGTTATTAAAAGTGATGGAGAAACTGTAATGATAGACTCTCCATCAAAAATGCCTGATCCAGCAAAAGTATCAAAAATATTAGAACCATATGTTAAAGCTAATATATATGTTCCAAGTGAATATGTAGGAGCTATAATGGAACTTTGCCAAGACAAAAGAGGCACATATAAAAATATGTCATATATAGATTCAACAAGAGTTAATATTACATATGACTTACCACTTTCAGAAATTGTATATGATTTCTTTGATAAATTAAAAAGTTATACAAAAGGTTATGCATCTTTTGATTATGAATTTATTGGTAATTATGAAAGTAAACTTGTTAAAATGGATATATTATTAAATGGAGAAATAATAGATGCACTTAGTATTATAGTTCATAAAGACTTTGCATATAAAAGAGGTAAAGTTATATGTGAAAACTTAAAGAAAATAATACCAAGACAAATGTTTCAAGTACCAATACAAGCTTGCATTGGCTCAAAAGTAATCGCAAGAGAAGATATAAGTGCTATGAAAAAGAATGTACTTGCTAAATGTTATGGTGG
>CAKOKV010000156.1 GCA_934095805.1 uncultured Bacilli bacterium
ATTATTCACCATATACTACTTTTTCTAAATCACTAATTCTTTTTAATAAATCAACATTAGTGACACCTTTATTAGAGTTAGCTATTTCAAGTGATGCCTTTAAATTTCTAATTTCTGCTTTTAACTTAGCATTATCAGATTCAAGAGCTTTAATTTCAGTTACTAACCTTTTAGTAGTAGCTTCAAAGTCAACATAATCTTTAATAACTAAATCTAAAAATTGATCTACTTCTTGTGGTCTATAACCTCTAGCATCTATCTTAAAATCCTTTTCTAGTATTTCTCTAGCAGTTAGAAATCTCTTATCATCATACATACTTTTTAGCCTCTCTTCCAATATAATTTTACATCAAAAAATATATGTTTGTCAATTCAAAGAAAAAACAAGTCAGTTGACTTGTTCAGCATAAGCTAATATACATAAGTTAATATCTTCATCTAATCTTTTAAAATAAGTATTTATATCTATTGTTCCACCTCCATATGTATGATAAAACAATTAAAATACTATTTCATTAGATTCGACAAAACTAGTTTTATTTTTCAAATATATCAGAAAATTGATTATATATTTCAGTATTATCAATTTTATCAATATTAGATATATAAATATTATATATAAGACTATTATATCTATTTTCATTAATAATATTATTAAGTAATTTATAATCCATTTTAAAATTAGTAACATGTTTTCCACTATTATATACTAACATAGTAACAGTAGTTTTATCATCATACACACTATAATTTGAATTATATAAATTATTATAAATACTTAATAAATCATTAAATTTTATATTACATTCAGTTATATTTCTACTTTTATATTTATATTCACATTTATTAAAAATATTTTTAATAAATTCAAAATCATAAAACTTACTATTTATATATGTATCACTATAAACATTATCAGTATATTTGACAATATTTGTTTGATTTTTATTTATAGTATAAAACTTATCATTATATTTAAAATATTTCAAATTATATTTATCAATTTCAAATCCTTCAAATTTACCATCAGTTTCATAAATAAATTCAAAATCACTTAAATCACTAGAAACTTTTACAGATAAATTATAATTATTTTTTATATTACTAAAATATTCATTTACATTCTCAACTGATATGTTTGGTTTAATATCAGCATTTTTTCTTCTTGAACTTCCATCTGAAAAAATAGAATTAATTAAAACAAATATTATAGCAATACCTAATATTATTAGATATACTTCTAACATTTTAGGAGATCTTGCTTTTTTCTTTTCTTTTCTTTTTTCTTCAAACTCTAATATTTTTTCTAACATAATTTTTCTCCTAAAAGTTTATCTTTTCCTCTACCATTAATAAAATCTTTTGCTTGCATTTCTTTTTTACCACTAGGTTTTAACTTAGTAATAATAATTTCCTTATCACTACATTTAACCCCAATACCATTATCATATAAAGCAATTATTTCACCTATTTTACCGGTAGTTTTATCGCCTATTTTGCTTTCACATATTTTAATTATTTCATCATTTAATGTTGTATATGCTATTGGAAAAGGATACATACCTCTTATTTGATTGAATACCTCTCTTGCAGTTTTATTAAAGTCAAGTTTTTCTTCTTCTCTTTTAATATTATATGCGAATGTAACTTCACTTTCATTTTGCTTAGTTCTATTACAAGTACCATCAAATATAGAAGGAAGAGTTAGAAGCAATAAATCTCTACCCATAACACTTAATTTATCATGAATAGTTCCAACATTATCACTATCTTCTATATTAATTTTCTTTTGAGTGATAATATCTCCATCATCCATTCCTGGTGCCATATACATAATAGTAACACCAGTTTCTGAGTAACCATCAATTATACACTTATGAAGTGGACTTCCACCTCTTAATTTAGGAAGTAATGATGCATGAACATTAACAGCTTTATATTTAGGAGTATCAAGTAAAATACTAGGTATTATTTGACCATAAGCACAAGTAATAATAATATCTGGATTATATTTAAGAATTTCTTCATATTCATTTCTAATCTTTGTTGGCTGAAATACAGGAATATTATTTTTAATTGCACACTCTTTAACAGGTGGATATTTTAATTCCTTTTTTCTTCCAACAAAACTATCAGGTTGAGTAACTACCAAAACAACATTTGTATTTTCTATTAACATTTCAAGTACTGGCACACTAAACAAAGGAGTACCCATAAAAACAACTTTTTTATTTTTCATCTTTTCACCACCTAAATTATATTAAATATTTACATTTATATCAATAGTGACACTACCATAATTATTTACATTTATCTCTTTTAAAACTTTCATAAGTAAATCATTTTTCTTGTATTTAATCATAATATTAAATCTATATTTATTTTTTAGTTTAACAATAGCCGCTACACTTGGACCTAAAACTATATAACTAGAATCTAAATTATTATCAAGATATTTTTTAATAAAATTAGCAGTATCCCTTGATTTTTCAAATGAATCACTAATCATAGTAAGAGTACAAATATAATAATATGGTGGATACATTAATTGTTTTCTAATATTCATTTCATAATTGAAGAAATATTCATAATCATTTTTAGTAACAGCAGTATAAACATAATTAGTAGGATTATATGTTTGAATAATAACTTTCCCTGGTAAATTAAATCTACCAACTCTACCAGCAGTCTGACTTAATAATTCATAAGCCCTTTCACTACTTCTAAAATCTGGCATAAGTAATGCCGAATCACTATTAATAACACCAACTAAACTTACATTTTCAAAATTAAGTCCTTTTGAGATCATTTGAGTACCAACTAAAATACTATATTTACCACTACCAAATTCACTT
>CAKOKV010000157.1 GCA_934095805.1 uncultured Bacilli bacterium
GAATATGAATGAAGACGAATACTATAAAGGTTGGCTTAGCCTAGAAGAAGACAATGCATTAATGGATAAGATAGAAGGCATTGAAATTGGAAAAGAAAAAGGAAGAGAAGAAGCAAATTTATCTATAGCTAAAAATTTATTAGAAATGGGTATGTCAGTTGAAGATATATCAAAAGCAACTAATTTATCTATAGAAGAAATAGAAAAATTAAAATAAAAATGTCTAAGTATTAAACTTAGACAAATAAGAAATAGAAAAATTAAAATAAGTAATTTGAAAAGTTTTTTATGCTTTTCATTAGTAGTATATTTCATTTTTTATAAAATATACTACTTTTTTAATGAAAATGTAATTATTGTGTTATAATGTTTTCAAAGAGGAAATAGTATGAAAAAATTGAAAAAGGCAAGTAAAAAGGATTGGATAAATGTAATAGTTCTTGTTTCTATAATAACTATTGTAATAATATTTAGTATTCGTAATAAATATATATATGGTTCAGAACTTGATTGGGTTAATCAACATTCAGTTATACCTGATTATTTTAGGAGTTTATTTTATAAAAATTTTGATTTATTACCAGATTTTGCATTAAATCTTGGAAGTGGAGTAAATATATATAATTATTGATATTATGGTTTTTTAAATCCAATTATATTATTTAGTTATTTATTGCCATTTATAAGTATGACAACTTATATTCAAATAGCAATGATATTAATTGTTTATTCTAGTGTAATATTATTTTATTATTTTTTAAGAACTAAATTTAAAGAAGAAGTATCATTACTTGGCACTGTTGCTTTTGCTACTGCTAGTCCACTTTTATTTCATTCACATAGACATTTAATGTTTATGAATTATATGCCATTTTTGATTCTTTCATTAATTGGTGTGGATAAATATTTTAAAAATGATAATAAAAAATTATTAAGTATAAGTGTATTATTAATAATATTGTGTAGTTATTATTATAGTGTAGGTGCTATTATTACTGTTGTTATATATGGTGTTTATAAATATATTTCTTTAAATAAAAAGATAACAATAAAAGGATTTTTTAAGGATGGCTTTAGATTTTTATATCCAATTATTATTGGTATATTAATGGCATCAATACTTTTAATTCCAACTGTTTATGTAATATTAACAGGTAGAATGACTAATATTGATTTAGTAACACTAAGTGATATTTTAATTCCTAAAATTAATGTTAAGTTCTTATTATATAATGCTTATGGTATAGGTTTAACATCATTTTCATTAATATCATTATTAGTATTATTTATGGATAAGAAGAGAGAAAATAAATATTTATTTTATATTTTATCTTGTTTAATAGTTTTTCCAATAATAGTATATTTACTTAATGGTACTATGTATATAGATGCTAAAGTATTAATACCGATGTTACCACTATATTCTTATAGTATTGCATATATGTTTGATATGATATTTAAGAAAAAGGTAGATATTAAAAAACTATTTAGATATAGTATTATATTACTTTTGATAGTTTTTATTGGAAATAGTGCATATAGTAATTATTTCTATCTAGATTATGCTGTTTCTTTATTACTTTTATATATATTATTATTTAAATTTAACTCAAAAAAAGTATTTATAATATTAATAACTTGTATATTAACTATTTATAGTATTTTCACTAATAGGACGGATAAACTTGTTAAAATAGATGATTATAAAAACAATTTAGAAATAAAAGAATTAGTAAGTAAAGTAAATACAATTGATAGAACATCTATTGTTAAAAATTTTGGTGATAATACTAATAATATATTTGGTAATTTAAATATGTATCAAAATTATACTTATAGTAGTACAAATAGTTCTTTATATAATAAGTTTGTATTTGATGTTTTTGATAGAGAAATGCAACATAGAAATAGATTAATATTAAGTGCTAATAAAAATCTTATGTTTTTAATGTTTATGAATAATAGATATATTATTGGTGAGAATATTAATATTTATGGTTATAATAAAATAGATAGTTATAATAATTTAGGGTTATATGAAAATAATGATGTGCTTCCATTTATGTATGTAACTTCTAATACATATAATTTAAGTAATTATAATAAACTAAGTTTTCCATATAATAATGAAGTTATACTTAAAAATGTAGTAGTAAATGATGGAGAAAAGAAAGATTATAATAGTAAAATTAAAGAAGTATTTTTAAGAAGAAGTGATATTAAATTTGTTGATACTAATATTAAAATAGAAAATAATATAATATATTCTATGAAAAGAAATAGTAAATTAGTGATTAATGTTCCAGAAGATGCTAAAGGTAAAATATTATTTGTTAGTTTTAATGTTACTAATAAACAATCTTGTAGTATAGGCGATCAGGCTATTTCTATAAATGGTGATATTAATAAAAAAACATGTAGTGAATGGAAATATTATAATGGAAATGATAGTTTTACTTATGTAATATCTGATAAAAATATTGATTCTGTGACAGTTGAATTTTTAAAAGGTGAATATCATATAGAAGATTTAAAATTATATTATATGTCTTATGATGATATTAAGGATATTAATAAATCTGTTACAAAAGTTAATATTGATAAGGTAAAGGGAGATTATATTTATGCTTCTGTTAATAATAGTGAAGATGGATATTTTGTAACTACATTACCTTATGATAAAGGATATACTGTTTTAGTAGATGGAAAAGAAGTGGAAACTGAAATTGTTAATAAATTTGCATTAGGATTTAAATTAGAAAAAGGGAAACATAATATAGAAATCTCATATAAAAGTCCATTTAAGAATATTGGTATAATATTATCTATATTTGGTATAGTAT
>CAKOKV010000158.1 GCA_934095805.1 uncultured Bacilli bacterium
TGATATTTATATGCATCTTCAAGTATATAATAAAGTAAATATATTCTAGCAGAACTAACACTATAATTATATGAAGCTATTCCAGTCTTATCATATATTTCCATAGGTGAAACACCTTTAAAAATACTACTATCACCTAAAAAAAGTACATCAATAGAATTTTTAGGTAATTCATAATATCCATTTATTGTATAATCTTGTCCATCAATAAGAGAAGAAGTACCATTCCTCCATTTAGGAGTGAATATTTTTCCAAGAGCAATTATTAATACAAACATTATAGTAAAGAATATAACTAATCTTATAAATACAAATAACTTTTTCATATTAGAATCCTCCATATATGAAGCTTGAAGCATCATATCCCTTACCATAAATACCAAATATAATAACTGAGAATATTATTATATAATATATTAGCCACTTAAATAATAGATTTTGTTTTTCTAATTCTTTTCTAATATTGATATTAAATTCTTGCATTACCCCTACTACTAACATAACGAGAACACCTACTATCAATAATGCGAAATCAACTTTCTTCAATCCTAAACTAAATAATGCAGCTGATGATTTACTATGAAGCATTAATCCCATTTGCTTAAAACTATCTACTCTAAATAAGAACATACCAAAACATACTATTAAGATAGTTCTAATTGCTTGAAAGAATTTATAACTCCACACTTCTGTATTTATTTTAAATATACTTATTATCTTTTTAAATACTGGTTCTAATAGTATTCCTATCATCATAAGGACATAATAATAAAGTCCATAAACAACATATTTAAAACTAGCACCATGCCACATACCATTAAAGAACCATACAAAAAATAATGGAAATGCAGTTATTATAAATTTAGATATATATTTAGATTTCATTTTTCTAAGTTTCAAATTAAGTTTCATATTTATTTTTGATAAACTAACTGGATAAAAAACATATTCCTTTAACCAAGTACCAAGAGTAATATGCCATCTTCTCCAAAACTCTTGAATTGATTTTGAAAAGAATGGTCTTCTAAAATTCTCATCAAGTTTAACACCAAATAATTCAGAAACACCACTTACAATATCAATACATCCACTAAAATCAGCATATATTTGTAATGTATATAAAATTATACCAACTATTAATAAAGCACCACCATAATTATTTTCAAACACTTTATTAACAAATATTCCTGCTCTATCAGCAATAATAAGCTTCTTAACAAATCCCCAACCTATAAGTACAAATGAAGACACAAAATTATCATAATTAAATTTCTCAGTATTAAATAATGTTTTAGATAACCTGCTGTAGTTTGCAATAGGTCCTTCTACTATTTGAGGAAAATATACAAGAAATAATAAAACCTTCAAATAATTAGTTTCAGCTTTTATTCTTTTTCTGTATATATCAGTAAGATAACTAATAGTTTCCAAAGTATAATATGATATACCTATTGGCAATATAAATTTCTTATATGGAATATTTATACCAAAAGTTCTAAATATATCACCAAAAAAATTATTATACTTAAGTACAAGCAAAAAAGATAAATTTAAAAGAATAGACAAAATTAATATTAATTTCTTTTTGTCATTATATTTCTCAATCAATTTACCACTAAAATAAGTAATTACTGATGATAATAATATAAATATTATATATTTACCACTAAATAAATAATAAAATATTAAACTACCAACAAGTAAAACTATATATCTATATTTTTTAGGAAACACATAGTATATTAAAACAAGAACAAGTACGAATAATAAAAATTCTATACTAGCATAACTCATGTAAAACACCCCTCATTCATATACACAATATCATTTTTTTATTTTAATTTATTAATTAATGTTTCAATATCATTAACAGATTCAAAATTTTCTGGCACTAAATCCATAACACCAATCTCAACACCGAACTTGTTATTTAATAATGATACTAACATTATAATATCAAATGATGTAAGCACCCCATCTGTTATTAGTTTGTTCTCTTTTTCATAATCAACACCAGCTTTTACTTCATTAAGTACTTCAATAATATCATTTTTCATTACTATTTCTCCATTTCTTCATACATACTTTTTAGTTTAGCTCTATCAATTTTACCATTTGCGTTATGTGGCATCTTAGGTAATTTGATAATTTTGTTTGGCTGCATATATTTTACTAATTTTTTATTACAAAATTCAAGTATTTCTTTATCATTTAATTTAAAAGATTCATAAAACAATACAATCAAACTATTCTTAACATCATAAATACAACAAGAAGATATAATTCCATCTATTGAATTTATATTTGTTTCAATCTCCCCAAGTTCAATTCGATAACCCATATGTTTTATTTGAAAATCTTTACGACCTAAATATTCTATTTCACCATATTTATTATATTTACCTAAATCACCTGTTTTATATAAAATTTCTGGATATGCTTTATTAAGTGGATTAACAACAAAAATTGAATTTGTTTTTTCTGGATTATTATAATATCCATTTCCAACTATACTACCTCTTACATAAAGTTCTCCTACTTCACCATATTTAGCAAGAGTATTATCATCTTTAATAATTAAAATATCAGTATTTTCACAAGGTTTACCTATAGGTAAAGTTTCATTATCTTTAAATTCTCTATCAACAATATAATAAGTACATATATCAGTTGTTTCAGTTGGACCAAATAAATTAGCATACATTAATTTTGGTAAATGACGACGCCATATATTTAGTTGTGGCATAGGCATAACTTCACCAGCAAATAATACTTTCTTTAAATATTTTGGTTTAATATAATCAAATGTCTTCATATTCGCCACAATACACAAAGC
>CAKOKV010000159.1 GCA_934095805.1 uncultured Bacilli bacterium
ACAACCCTTTTCATTACTTTCTTTCTTATATGATAATGTAATATTTGATGCATTCTTTAAAAGTTGTTCATAACTAATTATTGCTTTCTTTTCTTGTTCTTCTTCGTATTTAGCAATTGCTGCTTGATTATCATTAAGACCTAATGACTGCATTCTATCCTTTGTTACTTTTTCAAGTTCTTCAGTAGAGATTACTGCATTAGATTCTTCACTATCTTCATATTCATCAATTACTTTATCATATGTCATTACATTTGGTATATCTATTTGTTTAATTAATGGTTTATTTTCATCTATTATATCTTCTTTAGTGTCTGCTTTTAGACTTTCAAATAAATCATTTGATTCACTAGGTAAATCACTTTTTAAACTTTCAAATATATCTTCTTTTTTATCTTCTTCTTTAATATTATTTTTTAATGCTGTTAAGTCTTCTAGGAAGTCTGGTGAGTCAATCTTTCTTTCTTCTCTCATTATTACTTCCATATAATCATTACGAGTTTTAACAAGTGCTAAAACTAATACCACTAATATAATTAACATTAATACTAAAAATATTAAAAAATAATCTCCTGTCATAAATGCTTCTAAAAAACTATCAAATTGTTCCATTATTACCACTATCCTTCTAAGTATTTTTTTATTGAAGCTATCATTAATGGAACTGTTTCAGTTCTTAAAACATCATCTCCAAGTGATGTTTTAGTGTAACCTTTTTCCACTAAAATATCTTCTTCAATATTTGATAAACCACCTTCCGGTCCAAATACTATATTCATTGTATCACTGCAATTGTCAAGTGTTAATACATCTGTTAATCGTTTTACATTGTTTTTGTCAAGCGAACACAATATGTTTACATTTGCATCACTTTCTATGTCTTTGATTTCTGTTATCTTTTCAAGCTTTGGCTTTTCAAGTCTATAGCTTTGTTCTGCCGCTTCTTTAAGGATTTTGTTCCATCTAATAAGCTTTTTATCAAAGTCTTTCTTTGGTAATTTGTATTTACAATGACTATACATCACTACTACGAACTCCGTTATACCAAGTTCTGTTCCATGTTGAAGTATAAAGCTCATTTTTTCTTCACTTAGTAATGGAACATACACTTTAAAATTATTTTTTTCTTTATATTCTTTAAATATTTCTTTGATATTTGCACTCATTAAATCTTTATTAAGAGAACATATATAACTTTTATTTTCATATACAACAATTATTTCATCATTTTCTTTCATTCTCATAACTGTTTTAATATGATTTAAATCATTTTGATTTAATAATAAAGTATTATCTTTTTTAGATATTCCAAAATATTGTTGCATATATCCTCCTTATTTAAGTATTACAATTGTTTCACCATCATTATATATGTTTAATTTATATTCAAGTACTCTTTTATCACTTTTTAAATATTCATGTGTTGCGGCTTTTAAAATGCCTTCTCCATGACCGTGAACAATCCTAATCTTTTTACAATCTATTCTAAGTGAATTATCAATAAAATTTTTAACTAATGCTACTCCACCATATCTATCATAACCATGTATATCTATTGATGGTGTATTATATAGAAATGGATCAATCCTTTTATACATCTTAATTCCTTCTTTTTTCACTTATATTATAAGGTATAAATATTAATTTATCAATTAAAAAGTATCCATTTGGATACTTAATTATATTGTTTATTCAATTTATTTATTTAAAGCTTCAACTAAATCAGATTTTTTCATAGTTGATAATACTTCAATACCTTTATCTTTGCATAATGATTTTAACTCAGCAACTGTTAATTTAGTATAATCTACTGCTTCATTTACTTTCTTTTCAACTTTTGCAGCTACTTCTTTAACTTCTTTGCTTTCTTTAGTTACTTTTCCTTCTAAAGCATCTTTAGATAATTTAACTAATTTTGAAAATTCTTCTGGTGCAAAAATAGCAAGTTCACTAAGCATTTTTCTATTGATTTCGATATTAGCTTTCTTAAGACCATTAATGAATTTAGAATAAACTATATCATTTGCTCTACAAGCAGCATTAATTCTTGTAATCCATAATTTTCTAAAGTCGTTAGCTCTTTTCTTTCTATCGTTGTAACTATAAGCTCCACTATGGAATAATTGTTCTTGAGCAGTCTTATATAATCTATGTTTGCTTCCAAAATAACCTTTAGCTCTTTTTAATACTTTTCTTCTTCTATTTTTAGAAACGATTCCACCTTTAACTCTTGTCATCTGTTAGTCCTCCTTACTTTACTAGTCCTCTATATCTTTTTGCATCTCCGCTACTAAGTATAGATCCCTTTCTTGCTTTTCTATTGAAGTCAGTGTTTTTCTTACCACTGTTATGATTAGCTCCAACATGTCCAATTTTAGCTGAACCTGAATTTCTTACTATAATTTTTTTACTAATTCCACCGTGTGATTTCATCTTTGGCATAATTTACATCTTCCTTTCTATTTCTTTGGTGCTAGGAATAGTTGCATACTTCTTCCTTCTAATTTTGGCATTTGTTCAATATCTGCTACATCTTCAAGTCTTGTTGCAAATTTCATTATCACATCACGACCTAATTCAGGATGAGCAATTTGTCTTCCTTTAAATCTAACAGACACTTTAATTTTATGACCTTTTTCAATATAAGCTTTAGCATTTCTAAGTTTAGTTTCAAAATCACCAACATCAATTGAAACACTAAGTCTATATTCTTTGGTTTCAAGATTTTGTTCTCTTTGTCTTTTTTTGGCCTCTTTTTCTCTTTTTTGGTTCTCATAACGAAACTTGTTGTAATCGATAATTTTACATACTGGATT
>CAKOKV010000160.1 GCA_934095805.1 uncultured Bacilli bacterium
AAGTAAGAATTAAATTATTAGAATTAATATTACTTAAATCAAATCTTTTAATTCTTGACGAACCAACTAATCATATAGATATTGATACAAGAGAAATATTAGAAGAATCATTATTAGATTTTGATGGTACAATATTATTCATATCACACGATAGATATTTCATTAATAAAATAGCTACTAGAATAGTTAGAATAGAAAATAAGAAATTAGTAAGTTATGATGGAAATTATGATAGCATTAAAGATAATGAGATACCAAAATCAGAAATGAATAACAAGCCTATTAATCAAGTTATTAATATTAAAGGAAGTAATAGATTAAATGAGTTCTTAAAAGATTCAAAGATAGAAGAAGTGACTATTGGATGCAGTAATACAAAAGTATATAAAATAAGAAAGAAAAGTAAAGTATTCTTTCTTAAAGTAGCTGATCATTTATCACAAGAATCAATAAGATTAGATTATTTACAAGATAAATTATTAGTTCCAGAAAAAGTATTTTATGAGAAATACAATGGTAAATCATATATATTAACAAAATCATTAAAAGGAGAAATGTTATGCAGTGATTATTATTGTGATCATCCACTTGAAGGAATAAATATAATAGTTGAAGCATTTAATAATTTATATAGTATTGATTATAGTGATTGTATAATAGATGAAACAATTGATACTAAAATAAAAAGAATAGAAGAAAGATTTAATAAGATAAAAAATGATGATATAAATGAGGAAGTATTAAAAAGATTTATTACAAAAGAAAATATATTGAAATATTTAAAAGGTAATAAGCCTAAACAAATAATAGGATTTACACATGGAGATATGTCATTGCCTAATATATTTGCAGATAATAACCATTTCAGCGGTTTATTGGATGTTAGTGAATGTGGACTTGGTGATATCTATTTTGATCTTGTTATATGTGAAATATCTATTGAAAGAAATTATGGAAAAGAATATATTGATAAATTCTATGAGTCACTAAAAATTGAAAAAGAAGAATTTAAGAGTGATTATTATAGAATACTTATGAGTTTATAGCATAAAAAAAGAGGTTAATTTTAAATTAACTTCTTTTCTTTTAACCATTTTTTACCATCTGTAATTCTAGCAACCATCATACTTGAAGCAGTATCACCAACAACATTCAACATAGTAGCAGGTGGATCAATGATTGTAGCTATAATTGTTAATATTGGTAAAGCTGTAACTGGGAAACCAAGCATTGTTATAATTAACATTTCAGAAATAGTTCCACCACCAATTGGTACAGCAGTAACAAGTAATGTTGCTAAAAGTGCAACTCCTAATACTTTAATTGTACTTACATCAGCATTAAATAAATATACTAAGAACATTATTTTAAATACACTACCGATGATTGAACCATCTTTATGGAAACTAGTTCCAAGTGGGATAGTTGTATCAGCTACATCTTCTGGTACTCCAATATTTTTAGCACAAGCAGTATTTACTGGAATTGATGCAGCACTACTACAAGTAGCAAGACTAGTAAGAGTTACAGGAAGTACATTTTTCCAATAACTAACAAACCCTTTTTTACCACCAGCCATAAATGCATATAATGAATAAACAGCAAAGTAGTAAAGTACAGATACTAAAGTATAAATTATAAATGTTTTACCATAACCAGCAGCAATTTCACCACCAAATGTACCAACAAGAGCCGCAAAATAACATCCAAGACCTATTGGAGCATAGTACATAATTATTTTAATAAATGATTGTACTACTTCATTAGCACTTTCAAGTACATCTAATAATTTATCTCCTTTTCCTTTTGAAATATTAATACTAATACCAAATAAAATTGAAAATATAATTAAGGCTATCATATTATCTCTTGTAAGTAATTTACTAAAATCACTTACAGTAATAGTTTCAACAGTTCTTTCTAAAAAGTTTACTTTTTCATCAGTTACCTCAGTAGTATCTTTTAATACTTCTTTTATTGCTTCAGTATCTTTTACATCTACAAGTTTGAATGCTTTAGTTGATACAATTCCAACTGCAACACTAACAAGAGATGTGAATACAAATACTAGAAGTATTGTAACTAATATCCTACCAATTCTCTTTGGTTGTTTCATTTTACCAATTGAAGTAGTTATTGTTAAAAATATTAATGGCACTATAATTACTAATAATAAATTTAAAAATAAATCTCCAAAAGGTGCTAGTACTTTAGCTTTTTCTTTAAATACAAGTCCAACAATCGTACCAATTATTATTGAACCTAAAAGTATTAAAGTAGATTTGTAATTTTTTAAAAACTTCTTCATAATTTTTCCTCCTATTTAAGTATATATAATTTTAGTAAAAATGTATACTTTTTAATTCCACATAATTCCACAAAAAAAGATTTAGTTTTTCTTTTCTAAATCTTTATAAGCAACTTTCCCAACTGCTGTTTTTGGAAGAGAAGTTCTAAACTCATATTCAGAAGGTACAGCATATTTAGCTATATTTTTATAGCAGTATTTTCTTATTTCTTCTCTTGTTTGCATATTATCTGGAACACCGTCTTTTAAAACAATAACTGCTTTTGGTGTTTGTGACTTGATTTTATGAGGAATTCCAACAACAGTACAAGCATCAACAAGTTCACATTTACCAATTATTTCTTCAAGTTCAATAGGATAAATATTATATCCATTTGAAATAATCATTCTTTTCATTCTTGAGGTGTAATAAACAAAACCTTCTTTAGTCATATATCCAAGATCACCTGTGTGAAGC
>CAKOKV010000161.1 GCA_934095805.1 uncultured Bacilli bacterium
GACTATATATTCTATCTCTTGTTACACCAGGAATATCTTCTATAATAGCTACTTTTTTACCAACTATTCTATTAAAAAGTGTACTTTTTCCTGTATTAGGTCTACCAACTAAACATATTGTTTGCTTTGCCATTCCCCTTCACCTCGAATACATTATACTAAAAAAGTTAAAAGATTTCTAGTATAAAGAAAAAAGACTAGGAATTCTAGTCAATTATAAATATTAAACTATAACAGTATTTATAGTACAATTTTCAAATATATTATTTAAAACAGAACCATCAGGTATATCAGAAATAAAATACAAGAATTCAGTAGTACTATTATTATTAGTTATTCTAAGTTTAATTGATTTACTACCACTAGAAGCAATGGAACCACTAGGAGTACTATAAGAAGTATCATCATAATAATATATAGAATAATTAGAATTATTATTATCAATTATATAACCTAATTTATATTTAGTATCTATTTCATTCTTTGATGATATTAAAAGAGTTATATCACTCGTACCATTAGGAATAGACACAAAATTAGTATTATTACCATTAATATTAATTGTATAACTTAACTCCCCAACATACATTTCAGCTACTTTGTGATTGTTAGACAAAACAAAAAAGTTAGAATAAGAAAAATTAAGAATAATTCCTATTAAACAAATCAATACTAAAACAAACATCTTATTTTTAAATATATAATCTATTTTATTCATACATTATATTATATCACAAGTTATTTTTTATACACAAGTTATTAAATCAATTTTTTATTTGTTTGATATAGAATTAAATTTATTATATAATTAATTAGTGATTTATATGAAGAAGTTATTAAAAAAGTTAGAAATCAAACCAATTATTACTACAATATGTTTAGTAATATTTCAATCTATATTATATTTCGTATCAAAATTATTACAAGGAGATCTGAATTTAGTTGGTAATGTAATAGATACTAAAATACCATTTCTACCAGCATTTTTTATTCCATATTGTATATGGTTTTTAATGATATTCTTAATACCTTATTATCTATATTGTAAAGATAAAAATAAGTTTGTTAAATATACTATTGCTTATGTATTATGTTCAATGATTGGTAATATTGTTTTTATAACATACCCATCAACAGTAACAAGACCAGAAGTAACAGGGACAGATATATTTTCTATGATAGCTAAATTAATCTACTGGATTGATACTCCAGCTAATTGTTTTCCATCACTACATTGTGCTATAAGTATGTTATTTATTTTATATGTATGTGAAGACAAAAATACTACTACTTTAACTAAAATGTCAGTAATAATAATTTCAATATTAATAATGTTATCTACACTTTTTACTAAACAACATGTAGTATCAGACTTAATAAGTGGAGATATACTTGCAATAATAATATATTTCATAGTTAAACCTACAAAGAAACTTCCAAACTATATTAAAAATAAATTAAATATATAAAAATGGTTTACAATCAAATGTTTGTATGTTATTATTTAGGTATTAAATGGAGGAAATATATGGAAAAATTAACTTCTAAACAAGAAAAAATATTAGATACTATTAAAAAATTTATTGCTGAAAAGGGATATGCACCTACTATTCGTGAATTATGTAAATTATGTAATTTAAATAGTACTGCCACTATGTTTGTTCATTTAAAAAATCTTACTAAGAAAGGATATATTAGTCAAACTGAAAGCAAGTTTAGAACAATAGAATTAACTGTTCCAAATGAATATATTAAAAATGATGACTCAGTGGTTAATGTTCCATTACTTGGAAAAGTAGCTGCTGGTAACCCTATTGAAGCAATTGAAAATCCAAATGAATATTTCTCACTTCCAAAAGAATTAGTACCAATGAATCACGATGTATTTACATTAGAAGTAAGCGGAGACTCAATGATTAATGTAGGAATATTTGATGGAGATATAGTTATTGTTAAAAAAGATAGAACTGCAAATAATGGTGAAATCGTAGTCGCAATGACAGATGAAAATGAAGTAACACTTAAAAGATTTTACAAAGAAAAAGATCATATAAGACTACAACCTGAAAATGATTATCTAGAACCTATTATATTAAATAATGTAACTATTCTTGGTAAAGCAATTGGTCTTTATAGAAAGATATAAAAAAACTGATTTTAATAAATCAGTTTTATTTTGTCATAATCATATATATTAAGAATATAAACATAAGAATTAATACTATGAAACCATTGATTTGATCATTCTTTCTATACTTATCACCTATTCCAAGTCCCATTGAAACAAGTATACCACCAAGAAGACCTCCAATATGAGCAACTAAATCAACAGATGGTAACATAAATCCAATAATTAAATTAATAACAATTACTGGTACAATACTTTCTCTTAGTATACCTTGTAATGTAGCTCGATAATAATAAGTAAAATAACAGATACTACCAAGAAGACCAAAGATAGCCCCACTTGCTCCTATACTTATACTACCAGCACTCATAAATACAGAAGAAAATACACTACCTAAAAGACCACTTACTAAATATATAAATATATATTTACTCTTTCCATAATATCTTTCAACAACAGGTCCAATAGTATATAAAGCATACATATTAAGAAGTAAATGCATAATACTTCCATGAACGAACATACAAGTAAGTAATCTATAAAATTGACCTTTTTGAACAAGCTCATAATTATTACCAAATATATTAATTAACTCATCATTACTATGTAACATTCCATATAAGAAAACC
>CAKOKV010000162.1 GCA_934095805.1 uncultured Bacilli bacterium
ATCCTCAATAGGTATATAATAAATTTTTTCTTTTTCTTTGTTTTCTTCCATAATATTATCCTTTTTCCCTACTATATATTTATTTTAAAGCATTTTAAAGTTTTTATCAAGTTAATAACAAGATATTTACTATTTATTTTTATATGTTTTTAAAATAGCACTATAACTTCTAGGATACTTTTTATCAGTTATCTTATTTTTTTTATATATTGGTATACATCTATATGCATTTGTAATAGGTAATTCATATTCTATTCTATTTTCATGGGATAAGTTAAATTTGCTAATTATTTGGTTAGCAATTTTTATTTCCTCATCAATATTTGATTTTAAAGGCATTAATAAACCATCAACTTTTAATAATGAAGTAGATAATTCAATAATAATTGGTAAAGCTGTAACAGCTCTACAAGTAACTATATCAAAGATTTCTCTATTTTTAACTGCATATTCTTCAACTCTACCATTTACTATACTAACATTATCTAAATTTAATTCTTGTTTAATTAAATTAAGAAACAAACACTTTTTAGCATTTGACTCAATTAATGTAACATCAATATTATTAAAAACTATCGCTATTACCATACCTGGGAAACCAGCACCAGTTCCAAAATCTAATAATGACTTTTTATCGTTTAAATAACCAGTTTTATTTAAACACAATGAATCATAAAAATGTAATAGAAATACATCTTCATAAGAAGTGATAGTTGTCATATTAAATTTTTTATTATATTCAACTAATAACTCATAATATTTGTATAGTTTATCATATAATTCATCAGTTATTTCAATATTAATATTTTTACAATATTCTTTAAATTTTTCTTTATTCATTGTTATATTCCTTTTTTAAATATACAAGTAACATCGTTATATCAGATGGATTAACACCACTTATTCTTGATGCTTGACCTATTGTAATTGGTCTTACTTTATCAAATTTTTGTCTTGCTTCTGTAGCTATATTAAGTACTTTATTATAATCAATATCAGTAGGTATTTGCTTATCTTCTAGTTTTAACATCTTATTAACCTCAGCTCTTGTTTTATCAATGTATCCTTTATATTTAATTTCGGTTTCAACCATCAATGCAACATTTTCATCATACTCTTTATTCATATAATTTAATAAATCATATATTGATATTTCAGGTCTTTTAACTAAATCTTTTAATGATATTCTTCCATAAATATTAGAAGAATTTAATGAACTTAAAAATTCATTCACCTCTTTTTTAGGAGTTAAATATGTTTCTTCTAAATATTTTTCTAATTCTTTCATATCATTTAAAGTTTTCTTATATATATCATATTTTTCATCATTTATTAAACCTAAATTTCTTCCATATTCAGTTAATCTTATCATAGAATTATCATGTCTTAATAATAATCTAAACTCAGCTCTTGAAGTTAATAATCTATATGGTTCTGTAATTCCTTTATTAATTAAATCATCTATTAACACACCAATATATGCTTCATTTCTTTTTAAAATAAATGGTTCTTTCCCTTGAATTTTAAGTACTGCATTTATACCAGCTATTAAACCTTGTGCAGCTGCTTCTTCATATCCACTAGTTCCATTAATTTGTCCAGCAGTATATAAATTTTCTAATACTTTATTTTCTAATGTTAATTTTAATTGCAATGGATCAATTGCATCATATTCAATAGCATAACCATATTTAGTTATAACAACATTATGAAGACCATCCATAGTTTTTAATAATTTTTCTTGTATATCATGAGGCATAGTAGTAGAAAATCCACCTACATAATATTCAATATCATCACTTCTTTCAGGTTCTAAGAATATTTGATGTCTATCTTTATCATTAAATTTAACAACCTTATCCTCAATTGAAGGACAATATCTAGGACCAATCCCCTTTATCATTCCACTATATAAAGCACATTTATCAAGGTTATCCATAATTATTTTATGAGTTTCTTTATTTGTATAAGTCAAATAACAAGGTCTTTGATTATTGATATCATAATTTGCTTTATAAAAATTACTAAATGTAAGTGGTATTTTATCTCCTTCTTCAACTTGTACTTCATCAAAATTAATACTACTTTTTAATATTCTAGGAGGTGTTCCAGTTTTAAGTCTGATAAGTTTAATTCCATTTCTAGCTAATGAATCACTTAAAAACATAGAATTTTTCTCACCGTGTGGGCCACCTTTATGTTTTTCATGACCACACATTATATCAGAATTTAAATATGTACCAGTTGTTAATATAACAGCTTTACTTATAATTTTTTCATTATCCTCTGTTAATACTCCATACACTTTATTATCTTTAACTAATAATTCTTTAACAATAGCTTCTTTTAATTCTAAATTTTTAGTTTCTTTTAATGTTTTTAACATCTCTTTTGGATAGTTAACTTTGCATCCTTGACATCTAAGAGATCTAACCCCTGGTCCTTTTTTAACATTTAACATTTTTATTTGTAAATGTGTTTTATCAGCACAATAACCCATTTCACCACCAAGTGCATCTATCTCTCTTACAACTATTCCTTTTGCACTACCACCTATTGATGGATTACAAGGCATATCAGCTATATTTTTAAAATTTATTGTAATAAGAAGAGTTTTTTCACCCATACGAGCAGAAGCAAGTGCAGCCTCACATCCAGCATGACCCCCTCCAACAACAATTACATCATATTCCATTTATATCATCTACTTTCCAAGACAAAATTTACTAAAAATTTCATCTAA
>CAKOKV010000163.1 GCA_934095805.1 uncultured Bacilli bacterium
ATTATTACTATCAAATTTAGTAATTCTTTTTAAATAATTATTAATATAATTATTATCTTTGTTTTTAATTATATATTCTACATCACTATATGTTTGTGGGAATACATTAAATAGGTTTCTTTTTTCTACTGGAAGATCGTTTATATCTATTTTCTTAGACAAGTATCTTAACATTTCAGGAGTTGGACTAATTTTTTTGCCTAACTCTTTTTCATTAATAAAATAATATTTATAGGCTTCTTCTAATTTTTCCGCAGTTTCATCATCATCCAAACCAAATGTTTCTGTTCTTGATGCTTTAGAATAAACATATAAATGATATTTACCCTTATCAAGCATTTCTTTTTCAATTATTTCGTTATATTCATATTTGTTATTATATTCGTCTAGAAATTTTAATCCATGAATACTGATATGATTTATATTTTTTAGCAGATTTACATATCTTTCTATTCTTACTTTTTTTTCTTCATTTGTCATTAAAAATGTACTGTTAATAAATTCTTTTTCTAGATTCACTGGAATAAACATATATAGTTCACAAAAGTTTAATATTTCATCAGGATTATTTAAACTTAATTTTTCTATGTACTCACTATTCGATGATATTTTACGTTTATTCTGCTTTGACATCTTAAATAAATGCGGTTTGAAAGTATATATAATTTCTTTAAATAATTGCGAATCAATATTAGTAATTTTTTCTAAAAATGACAAATAATCTTTTGCATTCACTTTACTTAAATCAAGTTCACTTAAGCCACCTATCATATCATTAGTTATTTGATTAGAATTTATTAAATTAAAAGTTATATTTATATCATTTATTATTTTCATTTCATCTTTAGTTATAGCTGGAAATGATTCATCATAAAGTACTTTATATATTAGTGGAAGTCCTTCGCATATATAAAGAATTCTTTTTCTAATATCGATTAATGTTGATTCTTCTAATTCACTTTTCAACTTTTGTGCATTTTCTTTGATATATATATCTAAGCAATGATTTGACTTTAGACCACCAATTTTTCTTATATCTTCCAACATCTGCAAGGTTTTATTACGCTCTGTAACAATATCATATGACAAAATTAATTCTTCTAATTCTTTTATATATCTATCATAAGTTATTTCAAATAATCTTTTGTTATTAAAGATGATTGTAGGCATATGTTTTGCTTCTATTAATCGTTTCATAGTTAATATAATTTCTTCTTCATCACAATTGTTGGCACATTCATTAAAATGCTGAATAGACGTAAAGTTATTGCGCAATAATGAATCATTGATTCCTTGATTATATATGTTTTTAATTTCTTTTCCTTTTGGAAATTTAAAAAAATACATAGAATAGGTTGAATCTATTAATTTTTGCTCAAATCCATATTTTATTTCTTCAATAAATTTTTCGTGGCCTGAATATTTACACACATTTTCTTCAGTGCTTACACCACATTCATTTGGTAATTCACATGACTCACAATATCGTATTTTATGATTCATTAAGTAATTAATAACCATACTTTCAAAATTGTTTGGATCATTTATTAAGCTATAAAATTCACGTGAAAATTCGTCCTCCAGGTATGCAACATAAAAACATTTCTCAATACTTAAAGAAGAACTTGAAACTGTAGAATTATGTTTCATTAAATTCATATATAAACTAATCGCATAATTATACCTATGTTTGATATCTCTTATTGTTACAGATTTTCCTCTATATAAATACATTAAAAAATAATTATCTACTTTAGAGTTAATGTCTATTCCAATTTTTTTCAACTCATCGCACTTTGGTTATAACAATTCATTTATTAAAGCATCATAATTTTGAATAGAAACTGGTTGCAAATTAATAATAAAATCAAATATTTTTTCATATATATTTTTAATACTATCATTGTTAACCTTTTTCTTAATTTTATTTAATTCGTCTTCTAAACACGAAGCTGGTTTTATTGTTATAATAAATTTAACGTCAATATCATTTACATGATTAGCTTCATTATAAAATTTATATATTTGTTCAAGGAATCTAATTGTTTCAGTTTCATTAGTAAATCTATCTATATCTTCAATACATATTATTAATTTTTCTATTTTTTTTATTTTACATTCACTTAATATTTCTGAAAAGCATTCTATGGTTTCAAATTCATCTATTTCTCTGTTATTTTTACTTTCTTTATTAAAAGAAAAATAAATTTTAGATTTAATTAACAGATATACAAAATTTACCGCTATCGCCATTTCCAGAATTAGAATTGAAATTTTTTTATTTTGTGTATCGGGCAAATCAACTTTTAATACTATTGTAAATATTGTTAGAACTAGTAAAAGATATAATGGTATAATAAAATTTTTATTTTCTACTGCAATATCAATAAAACTATAATTTTTGTTAATTTGTTTTTGCAGGTACTTTTTTTTATGACGTTCAAAATCCAGATCGTTGATTAATTGATTTAAAAATGATTTATGAATATTTATAGTATAATCTCTTTGTTCGTTCACTTTATTTCTATTTCTATTAGCCGGTATATTCCATAAGTTTATAAAGCAAATTTTTTCGTTTTTTTTGTGTGATTCTCTGTCTTTCAACATATTTAAAATTGTACTTTTTCCAGAACCATAGTTTGAAATTATTCCTATCATTTTTGCCTTTGTGTTTAAAGCACTTTGTAATGAATCTACATATGTTGAATATCCAATTGCATATTTTTTTTCTCTACATGGG
>CAKOKV010000164.1 GCA_934095805.1 uncultured Bacilli bacterium
ATGGAATACTGTAGCATGAAAAAACCATCTTTTAATAGAAATTTTCTAAAGTTTGCATAATGTCTAATGTCATTTACTGTATTAGTTGGTAAATCAAACATAACCAGTAATCTCATATATCTATAACTGCTCATTTTCTTTAAAAGTATCTATTTTAGGAAAAATTATTTTGTTTATGTCTCCTGTTTCAGTGAAGTTGATTAATCCATCTAAATATTTTTGAAAAGCGTTTGTTAATGTTTGATTAGTGTTTCCTATATCAATAGTTCCATTTAACAAGTTTATTAGATTCATACGGTCTTCCCTAGATAAATATTCCTTATCTATTAAATTTTTATAACACCACATATCTACAATTGGCCTAAAAACTTCAATTAAATCATCAGCTAAATTATAATTATTGAATTCATTTTTATGATGTATACCTATATTAGGTATTAATCCAGATGCTACTATTATTCTACAAATATTAGCTCTTAAGATAGTATAACCGTAGTTAAGTCCACCATTTATCGTGTCATCATTAAATCTTGTGAAATCTTTGCCAAATAAAGCACCGAAATAAATTTTAGCAGCATGTCGTTCTCTATTTGTGATATCACCATTATCTATCAAATCTTCATAGTGTTTTATTTTGTTTATTACTGATTGGCTTTTATTATACATTTCTAAAACTTTTCTCTGATTTTTAATTTTATTTTCTATTATCATATCCCACATAAAATCTTTTAATTCATTTGTCCATGCGATTTGATTAAGAATTATTTTAGTACCTCTACTATGTTGCTGATATGGTAACATTATCCCAGTCGGCATCATTTTATCATTACAAACTATAAAATTAATTTTATATTCCATCATTTTACAAATCAATTTGGAAGTTAATAAACATTTGTTATTTTCTAACATAATTGTATCGATATCTTCTAAAGGCAATTTATATTCGTTATTATTATTCTCTATTATTAAATTATCTAATTTTAAAGATAATTTGTCGCTTTCTTTAATATATATTATCCTAAACATATACAAAAAAAGAGATTCAAAAGAATCTCGATTTCGGGATAAACCCTTCTTTTAGTAAGTCTGTTAACTTACGGTATTTGGTGAACCGTCGTTCACAACTACATTATATAATACCTTTTAATTAACTGTCAACATTTTTTTATCTTCTTCGGTGCAAAAGTACTTATATCCTAAAATATCTGTATGGATTTTTCTAAATTCTTTTACATTTTTACCTATACTTAATTTTATTCTTTCACCTGAAGATTTATCTCGTTGCTTTTCAACATAATTACATTCAATTATATTATTTGTATCTGAGTTAACTCCCATAAATATGTATTCCTTAGTATTTTTATCTATAGTTATTGAAAACACGTCACCTTTGTACAAAGAAAAGCAAAATTTGTAACTGTTATCTATGACCTTACGTTCCTTAGTTTCGTTAACCAATGCTTCATCCAAAACTAATTCTTTATTTTTAAATTTAAACATCGAATTCGTTATAGAAATGAACTTAAATGTATTCTCATTGTTTTTATAAA
This sequence comes from uncultured Bacilli bacterium, assembly GCA_934095805.1. The sequence continues at coordinate 1,551 of CAKOKV010000164.1, forward strand.
CGTCCATGCGATATGGTTTTATTGATAATAAGAACACATTGTTTTTAGGATTATTATATTTGTGAGAAATAGATAAGTGATTACCTAATTTAGATTGAATATATCTAACCGATATAACATCTGGTCCATTACCGTTCTTAGCATATCTTTTAATTTTCTCATTATGTTCTTTTAAGTATTCAGCGAAAGGATTTTTAGCGTCAGGATAGTCATTTATTACTTTTTTAAGTGTATTAAATGTTTCTTTGTCTTGATGATACATTAGAATATCTTCTGGATTATCTTCAATTTTCTTTTTTAATTTTTCTCCACTTTTATCATAAATATTGCTAAATTTACTTATGACGTATTCTTCTCCATCAATTATCTTAGATGATTTAATGGTTTGATCCGATATTGCTCTATTAAATTTAGTATCTACCTTGTGAGAGATTCTAGGATTTAATTCTTTCAAATTTCTTATAAAACTTGGATATGGTTCTTTATAAACTAATGAATCATATTCATTATTACTTAACACTTCATTGTTTCTTCCTTCTTCAATTTTCATCATGTTATTACTGTTTTCGTAGAATGAGTTAGTTTTATATATACTGTTATTGTTACTTGCAGCAATTATTAATGCGTCAACTACATGGTGCTTATAATATTGTCTATCTTTATTTAAATGCCATTTGTTACGAATAGCATTAGTATAAGCCCCTTTAACTGTAAATATTTTTGTCTTAATTTCATTTGCTTTCATATAGTCTTGCAATGTATTAAGAACTAGTTTAGTAGAATATCTAGTATCTTGTAAATTTCTATTGATAAATCCTTGGCGTACTTCATATTTAGTTATATCTTTATCAAACAATAATAATTCTTTTTTCTTATTACTTATAAGATTACTTTTAAATAAAGTTAATACATTTTCTTGATATTCTTCATATGTAATTGAAGCTTCTCCGCTAGCAAAGTATCTTGATGGGATTCTCTTACCTTTCTTTTGATTTTCATTTCTATAACATAATACTTTATTGTTATATCCATCATCAAATGATACAGCTTTCGGTATTATGTGATCTATTTGAAATAATTCATAGTTATTAATCAATTTATCAATAGGAATTGGTTTGTTTGAATAAATACATCTACCGTCTTGGTCTTGCCATAAACAAAGTGCTATAAGTAAATCGC
>CAKOKV010000165.1 GCA_934095805.1 uncultured Bacilli bacterium
TATTACAAAGGCTATAAAATACCAATTGTATCTGATTCTATGTTTAAGACTATGATTAATAATGAATCTAGAATGGAATATATCTGTTATTTAATTGCTTCTATATTTAATGAGGATTATAACGAAGTATTAAAAAATACTAAGTTTATAAAAAATAATATAGATAAGTATAAAAACGAAGAAAGCAATAAGACAGTAGATTTATTATGCAAGATTAAAGGTAAGATACTTAATGTTGAAGTTAATAATAATACTTCAAAATCTAGTTTAGAAAGAAATCTAGGTTATATGTTTTCTTTATACAGTGCAAATATGAAAAGAGGAAAGAAGTATGACTTTAATGAAGTAATTCAAATAAACATAAATAATTTTAGATTCAGAGGTAGAAAAGATGTTTTAGAAGAATGCTATATAACAAATATTAATCATATACCCAAAGATATTAATGATTTTCAAATATATAGTAATAAGATAAGAATTATCAATATATACTTGCCAAATATAAGAAAAAAAGATTATAATAAACTTAAACTATATGAGAAGTTATTATTAATATTTAATGAAAATGATAATCAACTTCTTAAGAATTTAAGTAAGGGTGATGAGATAATGGAAAAGTATGTTAAAGAATCTAAAGAAGCAAGTGAACAAGATGAAGTAATAGGAATGTATGATAAAGAGTTACATGAAGAAAGACTTCGTTTGGCAGAAAATGATGAGTACAGGGAAAAAGGCTTTAAAGAAGGCATCAAAGAAATTGCACTTAATATGCTTCAAAAGGGTTATGATATTACTGATATTTCAGAATGCACAGGTCTTTCATTAGACGAATTACAAAAATTGAAATAGATTAATTTCTATTTCTTTTTTTTACATTGATTAAAGCTCTTTTTATTATAATTTATATGTAATAATATTAAAAAATATAGAGTATGTTAAACTTTGGTTAAATTAATGTAATGTTTAGAAATGTTGTTTTGTATAAGGGAGAAATTATCTTAAAAAATGACTTTTTTTTATTTTGAAATTGAGTTATAATATTAAGAAGTAGGGTAGATTAATGACCTTGTATAAATATGTTTATTAGTAAATGATGCCTATAGATTGGGGTGATTTTTAATGAATTTTTTTAATAAGTTTAATAGGTTAAAGGTTAAGTATAAAGATAGTCCTAGTATTAAGATTAGTTTTTTACTTGGGGTTGTTTCTATATTATTAATATTTATTGGTAGTTCTTATGCTTTTATATTTAAGAGTGCATATACAAGTTCAATTAATAAGATTACTGCTGGTAACTTGGTTATGACTTTAGAGAATACGACTCCTGTTATTAGTATTGGTAATGCTGTTCCTACTCCTGATGATGTTGCTGTTAGTAGTAGTGATTATTATGGCTTTACTTTAAAGAATAATGGTAGTATTAATGCTAAGTATAAGATAAGTTTAATTAATAGTTGTGTTGTTGGTAATACATATACAGTGGGGTCTAATTCTGTTGTGGCTGATGTTTGTGTTCCTACTAAGTATATAAGGGCTGGGATAAGTAAAGATGGAGAGGATTATAAAGTACTTAGTCCTGATAGTAGTGGTAATATTATTCTTGATAGTAGTGTTTTAGGTAAATTAAGGAATAGTTCTTATAAGTTAAAGTTATGGTTGGATTATGATACCCCAAATGAGTATAATGTAAAGGATAAAAATATTATTATAAGTGCTAAGTTACAATTATATAGTGAACAGACTACTGAGAATCCTGTTACTCTTGATAAGAGTGGAGCAAATGCACCAGAGATTACTAATAATATGATACCAGTGTATTATGATAGTACAAATGCAGTATGGAGAAAAGCTGATATTAATAACGTAGATAAAAATAATAAATGGTATGATTATGATAATAAGATTTGGGCAAATGCTGTTACTATTGATGAAGTATTAAAAAGGGAGAGTATTAGTAATAATAAAAGTGTTTCTTTAAGTAATGGTTCTGTACCGGTAAAAACGTATACTTCTTTTACGAGTGGTGGATATAATATTAATAATGCAAAGAGTTATACTAAGATAACAGTTAATATTAATACAGCAGGGACATTTGGTTTTAAAGCTACTGTTTCTAGTGAGGCTAGTTTTGATAAGTTAACTGTTACAGTAAGTAAAAATGGTGGGACAGCAACAACAGTTGCAAGTGCAATAAGTGGAACAAATAGTAAAACGTATTCTAATACAGCATCAGTGGGGGATGTATATGTTATAACGGCTCAGTATACAAAAGATAGTAGTGGTAATAAAAATAATGATAATGGAGTACTTGATACATTTACATATCCTGATAGTACTGAGGTAACATATACAGATAGTTCTACAGCTGGAGGTACTTCTGGACAAGATTGGACGGCAAGTGGTGAGACTAGTTCTACAAAAAGTGGTGTTAAGGTAGGAAATGGTATAGCTTATAATGTTAGTACTAAAAAGTACTATTTAAATGAAATTAGTACTACTACTGTATCTGGTTCGTTGGTTGGAAAGTATATATGTCCAACAGTTACAGATACAACATGTGCTACACCATATAAAATATTAGAAGCATCAAGTACAATAACAAAAGTAGATGAGTATAAAATGAATTTGATGGCACGTAGTGATTTGGTTAATGCTAAAGTAGGAACAGAGATACCAATGAGTGATATAAATGCAATGTGGGTGTGGATACCAAGGTATACTTATACA
>CAKOKV010000166.1 GCA_934095805.1 uncultured Bacilli bacterium
AATTATAATTAATTCCTTTCTTTGGAATTAAAATATCACATTTTTTAAATGGTACTTCCATATTTTCATCTCCTTAAAAATATGATACCCCAAATAAAAAAGAGTTTCAACTCTTAATTATAATTTGCTAAAGTTTTTTCAATAATTCTTTTAATATCTCTTTCATTAAATGGCTTAGATAATAAATCAACTATTGGATAATTAAATGCTTCACTTACTTGTTCTCTTGTATCATTACCAGTTATTATTGATACTGGTATTTTAACAAATAAATTATTCCTTTTAAAATATTCAAGAACTTCAAATCCATTTACATTTGGCATATTTAAATCAAGCAAACAACATTTAATCTTATAACTATCTGGTGAATTAATTGCCTCAATAGCTTCAGCTCCATCATGAGCAATAATGCAATCATATTTATCATTAAATATTTTTTTGATAAAATTAGCTACTAAATTAGAATCATCTACAATTAATATAGCTTCATCTTTTGTTTGATTAGTCATATCAGCAATCAAATCATCTTTTACTTCCATACCTAAATACTTTTTAGAAACATTAATCATTCTTCTTGTTTCATTAATAAGTTTAGTATAATTATCATAGATAAACATTATATCATTTGCTTTACTTTTAAGTTCAAATTGATAAGCAAGTTCAGCTAAATCAACAAAACCTAAATATCTAGCATCACTTTTTAAAGAGTGAACTTCAATTGCATAATTAGGCATATCACCTGTTTCTCTAAATCTTTTTAGTGCTGAAAGTTTACCTTCAATCATATCTAAAAAGTCTTTTAAAGTTGCATTATACATTTCCATATCGCCAAAAAGTTCTAATGCTTTTTCTATATTAACTCCATTTGTTACTAATAAATTAACATCTTCCATTTTTCCTACCTGCCTTACCCTACAAACATTATAGCATAATTTTTTATTTCTTCAAATATTTTTTCATAACTCTATTTAAATCTTCTTTAACAATTGGTTTACTTAAATAATCGTTAAATCCTCTATTTATATATTCTTCTCTCATACCTGTAATAGCATTAGCTGTTAAAGCAACAACTGGTACATTAAACGAATCCATTTCTTTTAGTTTTTGAAGTGTTTCTGTACCAGTCATTCTAGGCATCATATCATCAAGTAATATTAAATCATATTTATTACTACTTACCTTATCTAAACATTCACTTCCACTACTAGCAAAAGTAATATTACATTTGTATGCTTTTAAAAGTCTTTCAGCAACTTTAAGATTTAATAAATTATCATCAACAACTAAAATATTTTTACCAGTCGCATCTATTATTTCATTTGTTTTTTCTTCATTTTCATTTTCTTTCTTTACTTTAGAAAGTTCTTCATCACTAAGCATTTTTTGATCAATAGATATCGTAAATATACTACCTTTACCATATATACTTTGAACAACTATTTTTCCACCCATCATTTCAACAAGTTTCTTAGTAATCGCAAGTCCAAGTCCAGTTCCTTCAGTAGTTGTTTGTTTTTCAACACCAAGTCTTTCAAATTTAGTAAATAATTTATCAATGCTTTCTTTCTTAATACCAATACCTGAATCTTCAACACTTATAATTAATCTTATAATATTATCTTTTTTAATATTATTTATTTTAAAATCAATATAACCATCTTTCGTATATTTAGCAGAATTAGTAAGTAAATTAATTATTACTTGTTTAACTCTAACACCATCACCATATAAATATTCTGGTATTGATTCATCATAATTATATCTAAAATCAATAGGTTTTTCTCCTATTCTAGCTTTAGTAAGTAAAATAAGTTCTTCATACATTTTCTTAAAACTATAAACTGAATCAATAATTTCGAGTTTATTAGCTTCAATTTTAGAAATATCTAAAATACCATTAACAAGTTCAAGTAGTGTATCACTTGCCATAATAATATTTTTAACATCACTCTTAGCTTCACTACTTACTCCATCATTTTCAAGTAAACTATTACTAAAACCGCATATAGCATTAAGAGGTGTTCTTATTTCATGAGACATACTACTTAAAAAATCAGTTTTAGCTTGATTAGCTTTAACAGCTTCATCACGAGCCTTATTTAATTGTTCAATCATTTTAACATCAGGATTTTCAATTGTAAAATACATCACAGCAGTAAGTAATGCTTCTAAAGGCACTACTAAAAGCAATGATGGATTAATAGCTTGTACAACTGTACAAACTGTACCTAAAACAAAAAATAAATATAACGGAATGTATTTACTCTGTTTAGCAAATTTTATTTTACTCAAAAACACATATATCAAAACAATAACATAAATAAATGATAAAAAATAAGTTACTATAGTTGATATACCATAAGCAAACATAGCTCCATTATCATTAATAGTAAAATTAAGTGGTAGAACCATAATCAAAATAAATTGAAAGAAACCTATAAGTATATTTCTAATAGTACTATTCTTAGAACTAAATAATTTTTCAAAATATAAAGTTGATAATATATAAAGTGTAAATAAATAAGTCCAAAGTAAATTAAAAAATAAATATAATTTATTCATAATCATTTTCATAGTATAACTACCAGACTTCATAGTAAAATATAATATAATTCCAAATGACAATAAAGCCACTGTTTCAATTAATAAATATGAATATATATTATTTTCTTTTTTATTAATTCTTTCTTTACAAAAAAAGACAACACTAAGT
>CAKOKV010000167.1 GCA_934095805.1 uncultured Bacilli bacterium
GTCTAATATATGTTCTAATACTTTCATTGATTTAGCAAAGTAATATCCATCTGCGATTCTTTCATCCATATTAACTCCAAAATCACAAACATCAATTATTTTTTCTTTTCCATCTTTATCTATTATTTTAGACTTATGTATTTGTCCCATTGTAGCTATTATTGAACTTGTACCAAAATTAACTATATTATGGTATATTGATCCTATTTTAAAGTTACCTAAATTTGATAATATTACAGTACTATAATATAAATTATCTTTTGTAATTGACTCTGGTAACCATCCATGTTTATCTAAGAATTTTAGTGCTCCAACAATTGGTATTCTTATTAATTTAGGCATTTTACCAATAACATCTACTACATTATTAGTATTTTCTTTTTTATCTCCTTTTTTACTATTTCTTATTTTATTAACTCTAGCAGTTATCTTATCTCTTAATGTATAGATAGTATCATCTTTATCTATTTTTATATTTATCATTACTTCTTCTGCTGATTCTTCGAAAGCGATTTTAGCAACAAAAGCTATTATAACATCATTTCTATCATAAAATGTTCTATTTGCAACAAATCTATTTAGTAATGGTTTGTTATAAACTGTCTTTGCAAATGCCATCGCAAAAGCATGAAAGTATGTTAACTTATTCTCAGGATTTTCTTTTTTATATTTTTCTACAAATTTTATTAATTTTGATACATCCATTTCTTTATTCATATAGACATCACTGTCACATCTTTCAGGCTTGATATCAATCATAATATTATGTAGTCCATCCATATTTCTTACTTTCTTGGCATCTCTTCTATCGCCTAATCTTCTTTTCATTAATACACCTCATCTTACATAATAATTATAAAGAAAAATATAAAATATTGCAAATAAAGTTAACTTTTGATGTAAATAATACTAACATTATTCATATAAATTGTTATTTTATTAATTTTTATTTTAAAAGTGAAAAAGTTAATTATTAATATATATTGTTATTCAATAATTTATTTTTATAATATTTCTTAGATATAATATGTTAAATTGTATCAGAAGTGCTTAGGTTAGGCATCATTTCTTACTTTTTATTTAAAAGTGGAGGTGATTAATTATAAATAAAAAAGATATTCTTATATTACTTTTAATCGTAATTATAATTTTATTGATCATATTTAGATAAATAAAAAATGCCTAACACTGTGAGTTAGGCAAATACCAAAAACATTGTGATGCCTAGCCATCAGGGGTTAAGCACTTCACTAATGATATAATATCATAATTGATTATATTTTGCAAACTAGAATATTAACATATAGCCATAATATAAGCAGAAGAATAGTATCATTATTATACCCTCTCTTCTTGATAACACTTTATCATTTCTAGCAAATAAATATAAAACTGATGCTGCTAATTGAACTGCAAGTATATCTATCAATGTAAATGATACTGATGAAAAACCTCCAAATATTAATAATGGTAGTCCGAGTACTATTCCAATATTAAATATGTTTGTTCCAATTATATTTCCTAATGCTATATCAAATTCACCTTTTTTTGAGGCTACTACTGTCATAGTCATTTCTGGAAGTGATGTACCAATTACTACTACTGTCATAGTTATAAACTTTGTACTAACATTTAATGCTTCTGCTAAAACTTTTGCATTATCAACAACTAAATCACTAGCAAGTATTATTCCAAATGTACATCCAACTGTCAATAATAAAGATGTCATTATATTAAATTGAGGTTTGCTATATTCAAAGAAACCTTGTTTTGATTTAACTACTGATACTATATAGAATATAAATAATAAGAAGAAAAATATAAATAATACTCCATCTGTTCTATTTAATATAAAATCATCAGGACTTCTTCCTATATAATGAGATACTATTGAAAGAGAAAACATTGTTGTAACAACTAAAAGTATTGGTAGCTCTTTTTTAGTAACATCATTTTTTACTTTTATTGGGCAAATTGTTGCTGCAAGACCAATTATTAACAAGATATTAACAACGTTACTTCCAAGTACATTAGCAAGTGCTATGTCTCCACTTCCACCACTAATACTTTGAAATGATATTGCTAATTCAGGAGCACAAGTTCCAAAAGCAGCAACTGTTAATGCAATCATCATTTTAGACATCTTAAAATTAGTTGCGATTGAGCTTACCGCATCTACAAATATATCTGAACATTTTATTAACACAAAAAATCCTATTAACAATAATATTATTGATACTATAATCTCCATTTTATTCCTCTATTCTATAAATATTATAATATAGAAATTATTTTTTTACAATTTAAAACTAGATTATTCATCTAGTTCTTCCTCTTCTAAATTATTTTTTTTGAATAGTTTATCTATATTTTTAGTTGGTAACAACATATCGTTATCTTTATTAATTTTTATTTCAAATGTTTTACACTCATGTGTTAATTCATCGCCATCTATACACCATGAAGGTGGAACTTCATCAAATTCCAATTTTATATTATCTGTTTTATAATACTTAAATACTGGAATATCTTCTAACTTTCTATGAGTTAGATAATGTACCGCTCTTATAATATCCCACTTGTTTTTTATATCACAAAGTAACACTTCAAATTTATTATCATCTAATTTAACATCATCATATATATTATTTACTCCACCAACTCTATTTGAATTAGTTATAAATATGAATGAGAATCTATCTTCATG
>CAKOKV010000168.1 GCA_934095805.1 uncultured Bacilli bacterium
TTACCTAACAATAGATTTTCATAAAACTTAATTAAATAACTACTATCTTCATTAATTTTTAAACAATTATTAAAATAATTACTTCTTACTAATGCATTTCTAAAATATACTGATTTATCTTTAAATAAAGTATTGTCTACATTATTACCTAAACTAATTAAATATTTTTCTATAAATAATGCTGTTGTTCTAGTATTTCCTTCTCTAAATGGATGTACTTGCCATATACTAGATGAGAATTTAGTTATATTATTAATAACTTCAACTATATTCATTTCTTTATAATTTTTTTCTTTTTCTAAAGATATATCATATTCTAATGATTTAGTTAAAGTATTACAATCACCATATGCTACTGAATCATTATTTAGTATTTTTTCATGTTTAGAAAAATCAATTTTTCTAAACTCACCTGCAAATTCATAAACATCTTGAAATAAAAATTTATGAACATATTTTAAATAATCAACTGATAATTCAAATTTATCTTCATCTAATAATTCAACTATTCTAGCAGATACAAAATCACATTCCAGTTCATTATGATTTACTTCATTTTTATTTTCTTTTTCAACATAGTATTCTCTTAATTCTTTTTCTACTTCTTCTATAGTTAAATTACCTTCTACATTTTCTTCTAATAGCTTTTCTAAATATTTAGAAGGTTTTAAATTATCTACTTCTTGAAGTCCAATAGCCATATCCCATTGTAATTGTTTTACATAGTTACTAGATTTATATTCTTCTTCATATTCATTAACACTTGAATCTAATTCTTTTTCGCTCATAATTTAAACCTCCAATCTGAGCCAATCACTAAATAAATGTATATACACATTTTTAATATTTTACTATAAGTCAACATATTACTATATAAATTAGCTTTCTATAAAAATACAAATCAATATATTTAAAAAATATTTTTTATATACTCAGTCATTTCTTTTATACTTTGCTTTGTTGGAAAATTATTTATAATATTATCATTATATGCTTTAGTAAAACTCCAATCTTTTCTCGATCTTTTATTTGTCTTTTTATCAATAAAATTAAGATATTTAACTACAGAATTTATTTGATTATTTTTTTCTATAATAAATATTTGATCTCTCCTTAACCCTGATAAAACATCCGCATTATTAGTTGTGAATATTATTTGGGAGGTACTATTTTTTATTTTAGTACTATACAATTTAATAATAAAATCGAAAATGTTTTTATTAAGTGAATTATCCAGTTCATCAATTAAAAATACTCCTCCTTTTTTAGTAGCTTTATAAAAATTTGTAGCAATTCCACATAATTTTTTTGTAGCAGTAGATATGGAATTATATCTTAATTTAAAACTATTATATATAAAAAATAATTTTTCATTTTCTATGTCTGTTTTGTCTATTTCTAAATCTTTTATTTCATCATCTGCTAAATTTATAAAACATTTTATTAAATCTTTATTTTCATCTATTTCATCTATGATATATTCTTCAGGAAAAATATAATTTTCAGCTCCTAAAGTAGAAGATTCTTTTATATATCTATTATAAAAGGTTTCATAATAGTTAATTTTTTCTAACAAATTATCTTTGCTTTTTCCAGTTAAATCATTTAAATAATTAGATTTATATGCAATTTTATGTCCTATTTCACTAACTGTATTATTCTCTATTTTTAAAATTTCTTTTGTGATTTTTGAATTATACTTCTTTTTAAATTTTAGGCTCTCCTCTTTCACACCATTTTTAATATAATTATTATCATATTTCAAAGTATATATATAGTAACCAGAATATTCATCATTTGAATCAATGTACATTTCAACATTTATTGTTCCCAATTTATCGCTAGATTTATTAGTAGAAATTAATGATAATGTTCCCCACTCTTTTAAATAACTTCTTATTTCCTCTTCTTTAATTTTATCCATATAATTATTTACTTCCTTATTTATGATTGGGTTATTTATAAAACTTCCTACAGAATTTAAAGCACGCAAAATGGTTGTCTTCCCATAAGCATTCCCAGCTATTATTCCAACAACTTTAGAAACTATTTCACCATCTGGTAATGTATATATTGTATCTTGTACATCTTTATCACGTTTGTTTACTCTAAAATCCAAAGTTATTTTATTAGTATATGGTCCAATGTTTTCTAATTCTAATTTGACTATCATATAAACACCTCTGTAAAAATAATAGCATTCTTTAACACTTTTGTCAATTAATATCGCTAAAATACGATTTTATATGCGATTTTTGTTGACTTTTGCAAAAATAAGTGTTATCTTGTAATTGTCATCTAATAATTTGACAATAAAAAAGAGAATAACTAAATGATATAGTTACTCCACCCACAATAATTATATCATACTCTTTCTAAAATTTAAATATTTTATTTTAGTTTTTAGTTGGAAGGGAGAGATATAATGAATTGTTACATGATAAGTTATGACTTGAATTCACCTACAAATAATAGAAAAGCTGTGGAAGATTCAATAAAAAGTTTAGGATCTTGGTGCAAATATGTTTCAACAACTTTCATTGTTTCAAGCTATAAAAACTTAGATGATGTTCAATCAATCGTAACAAAAAACCTTGATTCAAACGATTCTATGATCATTTGCAAAGTACAAAAAAGCGGTAGAGGATTACAGGAAGATAAAGAATAACCTTGTTATTGATGTAAACTCA
>CAKOKV010000169.1 GCA_934095805.1 uncultured Bacilli bacterium
AATTAGAGTGGGTTAGATGTATGAATAATATTAAAAATAGAGATGAAGAAATTGTACTTAATGAACTAATTTATTGTTAAATAAAAATTAGAAAAAGGTTAATTCTTGTCCTAGCAAGCACTGAATTTGTTCACACGAGATTTTCGTATTTTCAAATTCTATGCAATGGGACAAGTCTCAATCCCTTTTAAAAAAATTTATAAATGTAAGGAGAATTATTATGATGAATTTTAGAAAAGTAAATGAAGATGATATATTAAAAGAATGGTATGATTGTATGGAGGAAACTTATTTATGCTATGTAGATGAACAAGATAGATCAAATGAATTTAACTATGATCCTTTTAGAGAAAAGATTTTGAAAAATGTTCCTAAACAAAATAAGAAATATGTTGAGAAACAACTTGATTTAATCTATGATGATTTTATGAAGTATGTAATGTATGTTAACGAGAAATATTATAGAAATGGATTTGTAGATGGTTCTCAGCTAGCTATGGGATGTTTGGAGAAATAATCATACTAAGACACTAATATTTTTATAAATATTCTGTCTAAAGATAAAATCCTAAAGTGCAAAAATTGCACTTTAGGATTTTTTTATTGCACTTTAAAATTTTTGTAATAAATATATTTTATATCTTAATCTTCTTTTTGTTCTTCAATCTTCTTAATAATATCATTAATTAGCTTATTTAATGTATCATACGTTGCAATTGAAAGTTTATCTTCATCATTAACGCTTTTTTCCTTTTGTAATTCAATAACATCACCAATGGAATAATTATCAAAAAAAGCTTCATAAAATTTGTTTCCATCTATTTTTAAGTTATCTTTGTTTATTATAAATACTTCATCTTTATCATTCATTATAACATATTTTTCTTTTTGCTCTTCAAATTTATATATTTTTTTCATATCTCTTCCACCTTTCATTAATAGATCCTATACCTCCATCTATATTATCTGCCACTATTTTTAATATATCACATTCTTTATTAACAAATTCCAATGCACCACTTTGAATTATTATCTCATTATCATCATTTTTTCCTAAATATATTACATTGTCTACGTCTAAATTTACAATGAATTGAGGATTATGAGTTATTAAAATAATCTGTCTATTTTGGCACATATTATAAAAATCCTCTAATAAATATTCTTTTATTGATTTTTGTGATACATCATCTTCAGGTTGATCTATTATAAATATACCATCTTTCTGTGTCTGTTCAGACAATATATCAAAATATATCTTCGCATTAAATCCAGAAGATAACTCTTTAGTTACGTCCTTATCGTCTAAATTATTTATTACAGGTTTATATTTAAAATCTAATTCTATATTTTCAAACATTATTTTTTTTAAGCTATTTAATTTATCAAAAAAATCTATTCCTTCTATTTTGTCTGATATATTATTTTCTGTTAAATCATTTACATCTTTAACCCTTTTTCCAACAACTTTTTGAATACTCTTTATAATGTAATCATTAGATATTTCTTCCACTTCACATTTATTTATAAACCTATATTTTCCTATGCAATTATATTCTATTGGAATTTTTTCATTCTCAATATTAGGTTGATATTTTCTTTCTTTTTTAGATTGTAAATACAAATTCACTATATTGTCCTCAAATGCTTCTAATGAATTTTCATAACTATCAATTGCTGTTGTATTATCAGTCGTTGATTTTTGTAATATTTGACTTAGTTCCCCTAAAATTTCATTTATTATCTTTATTTTTTTGTCTTTAAAATTCCATTTTTCTACTTCTTTTTTATATTTATCAATTAATGTATTATATAATTCTTTTTGCTCTTTTAACACTGTAACATCTTCTTCTAAAATATTTTTGTTTTTTATTAGCTTATCCAATTTAATATTAATATCATCAAATTCTGCTATGATATCATTTATTTTCTGTATTTTCACTGTATAATTCTTCTTTGATTTTTGTATATTTAAGGATTTTGCATTTTCTTCAAAGACTTTTATTGAAATATTAGTTATATCTTTTCTTTTTTCTTCATAATCATAATTATTCTTTATATTCTCTATATATAGTTCTATTTCATCTTTTACTTTTGTTTTATATTTTTCAACATTTGGTATAGGTGGAAAATAGCTATTTAAAAATCCTTTAACATTAAAAGTTTTCTTTTCAAACATTTCTCTTACAGCACCTTGTTTATCAAATCTGTATATTTTATCTTGTTCAATAGTTGAGTTTATTTGAATATTATTTTTTATCAGATATTCTTCGTATTTTTCTTGTATTTTTTTATTGCTCAAATACTCATAGTTTGTCAGTTTATGAATTAATAAGGATTTTCCAATTGAATTGTCTCCTATAATTGCATTAATCCCTCTTGATAATGGGATTATTTTTTCTTTTCCATTAATATTTATTTTTATATTATCTACTTTATTATCACTACTTGTAAAAAAACTATTTACTAATTTTATCCTTTTAACATTCGTAACTGCCATTGCTAATCCTCTAAATGTTGGTAAACATTTTAAATATGTAAAAGAAAAATTTTCGTCTTCTTCAGGATATTCATTCCATTTATGGCAATCACTTCCTGTAATAAATCTTAAATCTTTACTTTTTAAATTATCTTTATTATTCTCTATATAATAC
>CAKOKV010000170.1 GCA_934095805.1 uncultured Bacilli bacterium
CTACATTGCTTACCATAAGGACATTTACCACATAATCATATCGTTGTGTATTGCCTAATTTGTATTTTATATTACCAACATTTTGCTTTATGTCATTTATATCATATTTTGAAACTGTTATTATTACCTTTTCTGCATCAAAATCAACATTTTTCATTTCTGAATTTGCCATAAAATTTAGTTCTAACAGCATATTTTGATAATCTTGCTCAGATGTTACAATTTTTTGGAAAACCCCATTTTGATAAGTACCACTTTGTTTTAGTTCCATTCCTATGTATAGCGGAATTTCTTTTAATGTATTTACTGATGTATAACTATTGCCTTTAATAAATTCATATTTTGTTAAATTTTTTGTTTGACTATCTAATTTTTTCGTTAAGTCAGATACATTATCAAGTGTTGTTTTTATAACTTGTCCACTATCTGTAAACCTTCTTATTATTCCTATTTCTTTTTCTTCTAACATATATACATAGTTTTTACTTCTTGTATTATAGTCTAATTCTACGAAGCTTCCTTTATATTGAAGTTCTGCTATTTCGTTTTCTGAGTATACTTTTCCTTCTATTGGTTTATATGTTCTATTATATAATTCTGAATATATTTTTGAGTATTCTGTTGTTCCTCTTAGCATTATATAATAGTTACCATTTTTGTTTTTATATACTATTCTATCTGGTTGCTCTAATGTTAGGTCTTGGCCTACTTTTCCTAATTCTTCGTTTTCTTCTAGTTCTTGCTTTTTTTCTACTTGGTATATGGCAAATATTATTAGTGCTAAAATCGATAGTAATATTATGCATTTTAAGATTGTTTTTAATTTTTTTATTTTCATTATTCCATCATCCTCCATAAATATTTATTTTAGTTTATATACTATATTTTTTGAAAAACCTATTTTACAAATAATCTCTCGTTCTAACATCTCGTTTAAAATATTAATTGTAGCACTTTTTCCTAATTTTAATATTTTTTCAAAAGTTTCTCTTGTTCCTTTTTCATTGTTTTTCAAATAATCTATAATTAATATATATTCTCTTTTTAAATTAAGTTTAGGTAATATAACAAGAAAGCTATTTGGAGCAACTTTTATTTCTGGACTTGTTATTGATGTTTTATACTCTTCATACATTCTTGGTATTCCTGTGCCATATGCTTCAACAAAATTCAATCTATGAAATATATTTACAAGATTTGGATTTCTTGATGAAGAACTTCCTAGTTTTATATCCTCTATTGTTAGCCCACTAACTAAACCACCTAGGCTTAAAAATTCTATTTTATCATTAAATATATGAATTAGATTACTACCATTTATTTCGTAATCTCTATGTGTAATAACATTACATAACAACTCTCTTAAACTATTTTTGGGATATTCGTATTCATCTATTCGTTCCATTCCATTTATTTTGCTGCTCATACGATTATTCATCATTAAATACTCATACGCATTTTCAAATTGGCTTAATATGCTTTCGTCTGAAAATTCCTTGCTATCTAGAAATTCTGATTTCGTATTATCTTTATATCTAGCTACTTTTATAGAATATGGACATTGGTCTGATATCAACAATGCTAAATTAGTATATTTATTATCATCATTAATTAATTTAAGATTTTTCTTTTCTATATCGCCAAAGGAAATATTTTTCTTTTTAAATGTTTTATCAGCATATATAAAAGTTAAATCTTGATTAATACTAATATTTTTTTCAAAAGAAACTCCAGATGATTCTATTATCATTTCTTTTATTGTTTCTTTTGTTGCATGTTGTACAGTTGCTCCCAGTCTAACAAAAACTCCTTCAGTAGTCATTCCTTTTGATCTTATATAGTATGGTTTATTAGTTCCTCTTAAAACCTCAACTACAATTATTTCTTTATTTTCTTCTATCTCAATTCTGCTGGAAATTAAAAAATTTACTGATGGTTCTATACTATCATTTATTTTACTACTTAATCTATCTAAATCACTTTTTGCATCTTTAAGCCCTACAACTTTACCATTATCGTCATACCCTAAAATGATCGTTCCTCCTGTCGTGTTACAAAAAGCAATTATTTCTTTAACAATTGCATCTGTTAGTTCTCTCTTAAATTCTAAATTACTATTCTCTGTTATCATCCAACTCACCTCATTTTTTATCTATGTTATTATATCAATTTTTCATTTTTTTATCAATACTTTTGACTTTATTTGTTTTTATTCGTCCACAATGCATCTTGTATAATATTAACTTAGTCCTAAAGCCTTTATTTTACCTGTCTTTTTAGCTTTTCTTTCGTTTTCTTTCGTCCACATTAATTATTAATATTTGTTATAAACACTAAAAAAGTATGTGAAATTTAACTTCCACATACTTTTTTACTATTTTACTACTTCCACAAAAATATTCAAATTTTCCCCATTAATAGGAGTTTGAACATAATCTTTTCCATCTACATTATACAAAATATCTTTAGCCAAAGTATCATGTTTAATAACATCTTCGTATTTTTTAACAACTACTTCTAAAACTTCGTTTCCACCAACATAAAGATTAATATTATCCATAACCTCAAAACCACTGTCTTTTCTCATATTTTGAACCTTAGACAAGATTTCTCTTAAATATCCTTCTTCTCTTAATTCAGGTGTAATTTC
>CAKOKV010000171.1 GCA_934095805.1 uncultured Bacilli bacterium
CTATAATACTTATTACGAAGTTAACTAATGTAGGAAGCATGAATAATATCGCTACCAAAATCAATCTGATAAAAACTCTTTTTGTTATTTTACTTAAGGCATCGTTATCAGTATTTAAAAGAGCTTTTACAAAATCATAGATGCTTAATCCTATGCATAGTACTATGCCGGCATATTTTATAATACTAAATATTTTTTCAATATATTTTTGTATATTTCCTTTAAATATACTTTCACACTTTAATTTTCCCGTACTAATGTCTGTATTAATATTATCAAGTTTTGAACTATTTCCTGAAGTATCTCTGTCAGGAGTGTAATTATCATTAATTGAGCTATCATTTTCACTATCGCCTGCATGAATTATTTTGGGACAATCTTTATCTGATTTTAAACTACCATTTCTCATTGATTTACTTAATCTAAATTCTAATGAGTCACCGCCAGCACTACAAAATAATAATTCAGTTCCAGGGTTGATTTTTGATTCTTCGCCATAACGCATAAGTACATCACCGTTTTCTTGAGCCTCTAACGTTATTTTACATATGATATTGTCTTCTTCATCAACGATTAAATTATAATCAGCACCTTGACAACTTATTAATCCTTCTTTATATGGGATGATACCACTAAATCTAAATGTGTCATAGTAGTCGTCATATGTTACAGATAATTGACTTAAACTATTAACACCATTTTCTAAGTTAGAATTTAATGATATTTCTATATCAGGATTTGCAGCGCATGTGTAGTTTTTTTTAGTTAAATCTGTTTGATTTGTACCATCAATAATTAACTCAACTTTTTCTGGGGTCGCAAAGTATTTTCTTATTTTCACTTGACAACTAGTTGATTCATTATCTAGAGTTAAACTACTACATGAAAAAACTTCATATTCTTCAGTTTTATTATAATTACATTCCGCTTTAGCAGCATATGCACTAAATGGTAATAGTAATATAATTAGTAAAAATAATTTAAACATCAATTTTTTCATAATTTTATTTTAACATATATCTTATATATTATCAAATAAAAAATCGCAATTTGTTTGCGATTAAAAGTTAATTTTACAAGCATTTTCATCTATAATACTTATTACGAAGTTAACTAATGTAGGAAGCATAAATAATACAGCAACTAAAATAAGCCTAATAAATACTTTTTTTGTTATTTTACTTAGGGAATCTTTATCATTATTTAATAGTGCTTTTACAAAGTCATATATACTTAAACCAATACATAAAATTATTCCTGCATACTTCATTAAACTAAATATTTTTTCAATATATTTTTGTAGATTTCCTTTAAATATACTTTCACACTTTAATTGATCAGTTTTAGAATCAATTTCAATTTTTTCAAGAGGGGATGATATATTCCTTTTACAATTTTTTGGGTCTAAAGTAAATAAAAATGTGTGAAAATCCTCACCTTCAATATTTTCTTCACAAAAATATGTTTCGGTTGGATTAGGACATTTATCAAATGTACCAAATTTATCAAAACCTACTTTTGCATTACCATAAGAATCACCAGAACCTAGTTCTTTATGCCCACCTTCTCCGACTACATATTCATTTAAAGTTGAACCATAATTTACCCTAACAATTATTTTACCACTTTTTTTCTTAAATAATTCAAAATTTATTGTTTTATTTGATGCATTTGGGACTTTACTTGTTCCAAAATTATAATTGTATTTATTTTCTTTTGTACATTCCAAAATTACTTCATCTGGTGTATCTTCACCATTACCTTCGCCACTTCCTCCAGAACTTGAACCATGAGGGTATTCTTTCCTTGGTATATATTCTGACGTGTATTCATCTGTACTACTATTGCTTTTTCCAAATCTAATTACTAGACCATTTTCATATAAATTGCCTCGCTGTACCACTGCGTTTGGACAATGTGGAGTAGTCCCTTCATAAAAATTGTCTTTATTAGCCACTAAGTTAAGGACAACACCAGGTTTATCCCATATTTCTTCACACTCTGTTAAGTCTTGACCACAGTCATCCTCAAGATTATATGTTTTAGTTTTACCAGCAGAATCCTTGTAATAAACAATTAAGTTAACTGCATCTTTATATACATCTACTTGTAGTAATTTGCTACTATCCAATTCAGGATCGAGTTGAAAATCTTCATATATGCATGAGAACTTTGGTTCATCCTCATCAAATTCATCTGCATATGTTGGTTGTACGGATAATAAACAAAAAAGAAATATAGTAATTATCTTAAATAAATTTTTCATTTTTTCCTCCACTATAATACAAAAATATTTTATCATATTGAAAAATTAAAAGCAATTTTATTGCGTTAATTTAATTAATAGTTTATAATTAATATGGTGATGTATTTTGAAAAGAAAACTTACTATGTTTATTGTGATTGTTGTTGGAATTTTTTCATTTAATAGCGGAGTTAAGGCTGCTATGATTAAAAATAATACTTGTGATTTTTCACCTGTTACATTGACTATGCTAAATGCAACCGATGAAGGCTTAGATGCTTTAACATGCAAAAATGAAAATGTAACTAAATTTATTAAATTATTATCTATTTGTTTTGTAATTGTTAAAATAGTTGTTCCTTTGATTTTAATTATTACAGGTATTATATCTA
>CAKOKV010000172.1 GCA_934095805.1 uncultured Bacilli bacterium
AAGATAGATACACAAATATCAGACTTAAAAGTCAAATATGATAATGCTAAAAAAATTATAGATTACTTTTATGATGAACCATATTCATCAAGAAAAAAGGTATCTGAAGCATTAGAAATGCCAGAATCTACTGTTAATGGTGTAATAAATGAATTGAAGTCTGCTAATATAATAAAAGAAACAACTGGATATAGTAGAAATCAAATATTTGTATTTTCTGAGTATGTAGAGATATTTTTATCAGAATAATTTATAAAACGAAAAAAATTAAAAAAATGTTTTAAAAAAATTTATAGAACGAAAAAGTCAAAAAATTCGTTCTATAAAAAAATATAAAACGAAAAATCAAAAAAAATTGTTTTATGATTTTTTTTTAAAATATTAAAAAATTGATGTACGAGGTAGTGATTTTATGAAAGATATACGAGAGATGTTTAAATTTGTAGATAAAAAAAGAATGATATTAGTCTTTATATTAGATGTTATTTATAATTTATCTATTTATGGTTCATCATTTGCATTAAGTTATTTTGTTACAAGTCCATTAACAACAGATAAATTAATTCACTTACTAATAACACTCGTAGTTTTATATTTTATATCGTTGGTATTAAAATTTATATATGTTAAAGTATCACAAGTATTTTTATATAGAATTCAATTAGATGCTGAACAATATTTTTTCAAAAAACTACAAAACATGGATCCTAAAAATATAGGAAAATACCATACTGGATATATTCAAAATGCAATATCAAATACTGCAGTAGAATATGCTTGTTTCTTTGAAACAATAAATGATGAATTGATTCCTTTAATTGTAGGTTTATCGTCATTTATATATGTTGCTTTAACACAATCTTTATTAATAGGAAGTATAATGTTATTACTTTTTGTAATGACGTTCATTATTAGAGTTATTCAAACAAAAAATAAAGGTAAATATGTAGATAAATTTAGTAGATCAAAATCTTCATATTATGCTACCTTGATTGATTTTATTCAAAATATATTTACCGTCATTAAATTAGATATAAAAGATTTTAGTAATAGTGTTATAAAAAAGAAAAATGATTTATTTTTAAATGATTTACAAGATTTAGAAAATGAAAGTGCTAAGGTATATGTTACATTTGATTTCTTTATAGATTTAATTTATATATTTATAATTTGTGTTTCATTAATAACAGTTTCCAATGGAGGAGATGCACTTCCATATTTAGTATTTTATTTAAGTATAATTGGAAAAATATCTGATAAAATATCTACTTGCTCAAAAGAATTAGAACACGTAGTTAAATTCTGGTATTTAAAAAAACAATTAGATGATATTATGAATAACGAAAATACACTTGAAAAAATAAAGAGTTGGAATACACTTAGTGTTACTGATGGAGTATTTTCATATAAAGACAGAAGTAAAAAAATATGCTTACCATCATTTAAATTTGATAAAGGTGATAAAATCAGTATTATGGGTGAATCTGGACAAGGTAAAACTACTATATTAAATGTTTTATCTGGAATATATCCATTAAATTCAGGTTCTATAACTATTAATAATAAAAAAATTGATAATCCAAAACTTGATGTAGTTTATATTTCTCAAGATATAGATTTATTTGATTTATCAATTAGAGATAATTTGACACTAGGAAAGAATATCAGCGCTAAAAAAATATTAAGTATGTTTGAGGATGCTGGATTATTGGAATGGTATTCAAATTTAGATAAAGGTCTTGATGAAGTAGTTGGTGAAAAAGGTGTTAAATTATCAGCTGGTCAAAGACAAAGATTAAATATAATAAGAGGAATATTAATTAATAAAGATGTTTATTTCTTTGATGAACCTACTTCAAACTTAGATAAAGAATCAGAAGAGAAAATTGTAAGTATGATTGATAAGTATTTAAAAGATAAAACATACATAATTGTAACGCATAGAGAAAGTATAAAAAGATTATGTAATAAGCATTATGTATTTGAAAATCATACAATGTTAGAAGAAAAATAGGATGTGATTATATGCAAGGTGTAAATATTAGACTAGCAACGCTAAATGACATATCAAGGATAAATGAATTATTTATTCAAATGATAAAATATGTAAATGAACAGAATAAAAAAAGTGGTAAAGAAGTAAACGAAGAATTGTTTAAAGATGGTTATGAAGATGGCTTTTTAGAAAAATATTTAGCAAGTAGTGATAAGTTTATTCTAGTTGCTGAAATAGATTCTAAAGTAGTTGGTTATCTTTCATGTGAAGAGAAAAATAATGATGAAGATTTATTTATATACTTAGACGATTTTTGCGTAGATTCGAATTTTAGAGGATATGGTATTGGAACAAGACTTGTTGAAAGTGCTGATGAATATGCTAAAAATAATAATTTTGGAAGTTTAAAACTTCATGTTGAAAATGAAAATTCAAATTCTATAAGATTTTATGCCAATCTAGGATTTCAACCTTTATCATCAGATGAACATAGGACTCTTATGCAAAAAGAAGTTTTAAAGAAAAATATACAAACTAATAAAAGATAAAAATAAAGTGTTTTATAATGACACTATGACACTATAAATGCGTGTGGGG
>CAKOKV010000173.1 GCA_934095805.1 uncultured Bacilli bacterium
GCAGTACAGTTTGCTGTAAAAGTTTTATTTGTATCTTTTGCATCACTAGTAACATCAGCCTCATTTATTGTACATCCACTTACTGGTCCGGTTGATGTAACATGTATATTCCATGCAGCTGCTCCACTTACATTAACAGTGACTGTAAATTTATTTTTTACAGTTACAGAAGAAGAACTAACTTTTAAATCTCCACTTGCAGCAAAAACATTTACATTAAATATAAATATTGACAATAGTAATATGCAAAATAATTTTATTTTTTTCATTTTTATCTCCTTCTATTTAATAGATATATTACCAAGTAAATGTTGTCTCATCTTTAATAAGTCTGATGAATTTATACTATCATCATGATTTACATCAGCAGCAATAAAGTATATTCCAGATAAAGTTTTTTCACCAAGTAAATGTCGTCTTATTCTTAATAAGTCTGATGAATTTATTGTGCCCTCACCTGTTATATCTCCTGAAACAATATTTGTAAATTTAGTGTATGTTTTTGTACCTTTTTGAATTTTTACAATACTTCCTGTATATAAAATATTTTTATTATTTACTTTTTTAGTTTCTGTTTCTACTGTATAACCATAATTTAATATAAAATTTGATTTATATATTTCTTCTAATGTATTTTCTGGGATTAAGCTTATATATTTTTTTGTTTCATCTTCTTTATAATTATTTATTTTATATGGAATTGTATCTTCTATAACTAATTTTCTTTCTGAATAATGATCATTATAGTTTTCATCAACTGATACTTTATATTTTATTATATAGACACCTGGTTTTTGATATTTTGGTGGTTCATCAAGTGTATATTCTCCATTAATATCCATAAATTTTACTTTAATATCTAAATCTGATGTTATGTTTACTTTTATTGTATGATAATTTCCGTCATATACAACTGTAACATCTTCTGAAAGATCATTTGGTTTTATATTTATTTTTGTTATTTCAAATTGTATAGTAAATTCTTTTTCTTGCTCTCCATTATCAAATGTGTAATCTTTAAATTTTTCATCTGATAATCTCAATCTTATAATAGCTATTCTTTTTCCAGCATTTGGGCTTGATGACATAGCATAAACAACTGTATATTCATCATCTTCTAAATTAGTGACTGATATGCTTAAAATATGAACTGCCTCATTACCATCATATACTTTATCTTCGATTACTATATTTGGTATAATTATTTTTTTATTAGTATCCGCGATAACATTTGAAGTACTTTTTAAATTATTTGTATTTTTAGTGTAATTGTTAGCCATCTTTTTATTTAAAATGGTACCAGCTATGATAAAGTTAATCATAATAAATACAAATGCTAGTGTTAATATATTTATTTCTTTCTTCATAGATATACACCTCTATCTTAAGTAAATTTTATCATATTATTTGTAAAATTGATATATTTTTATTAAAAAGAGAGCATTGAATTTAATCAACACTCCTCTTATAAAAATATTTTTTATCTTACCAATTTCCGCAAGAACCGAAGATTATTGCTAAAAGAATGAATAAGATTAATATTATGAAGAATATATTGCAACCTTGATTACATGGGTTACCACAAAACATACAATTCACCTCCTTATACTAGATAAAAGCACCTAGTATGATTACTAGTAAAATAAATAGAACTAAGGCAAATGCTGCTCCTGAAATACCATTTCCTTTACCGCATCCACATCCACAACCTGTGTTCATAAAAACATTCCTCCTTTTTATCTTTACACTTTTATAGTATGTTATTTCCTCTTTTTTGTGTATGATAATTACTTGTATTTTATTAGTATTTTTGCTATTATATTAAGAGTTAGGAGGTTATAAGTTAATGAAAAAAACATTTTTATTACTTTTAAGTTTATTTTTACTTGCTGGATGTAAAGATGTAAAACTTACAAATGGAGAAAATGCCTTAGTAACTTTTAAAGAAGGCGGAATTAGTAGTGATGAGTTATATCAAGAATTAAAGGAAACATATGGTGCTGAAAAGTTAATGAATCTTATAGATATGCATTTACTTGAAAAATTATATGAAACTGATAATGATGAAAAAGCTTATGTAAATCAAACTGTTAAAACTACTAAAAATACTGCTAAAAAAATGAATGCTGATTTTGATTTATATTTAAATTATTATTATGGTATGGCTAATGAAGCTGCTTTTAGAAATTATCTTTCTCTTACTTATAAAAGAAATTTATGGATAGAAGATTATGCTAAAGAAACTGTAAGTGATAAACAAATTAAAGAATATTATGAAAATGAAACTTATGGTGATATTGAAGCTAGCCAAATATTAATTACAGTTGATACTAAGAAAGATGCAACTGATGATGAAAAGAAAAAAGCTGAACAAAAGGCTTATGATACTGCTAAAGAAGTTATTAGTAAGCTTAAAAAAGGCGAAGATTTTGCAACATTAGCTAAACAATATTCTAAGGATCAAAATTCAAGTTCTAATGGTGGTAGTTTAGGAAAAGTAAATACTGATTCAGTTTCTGAAGAAGTATTTAGTGCTCTTGTTAATTTAAAAGATGGAAGCTACTCTACTTCACCAGTTAAGGCAAG
>CAKOKV010000174.1 GCA_934095805.1 uncultured Bacilli bacterium
CTCTTAGAGATTCTAATAGAGGTGGATGTAGTCAAGTATGTAGATTTATATTTGATAATGATACAGAAGATGACTTTATGATAGCTTCGAAAGATTTAAATATGATAGATTATATAAGTGATCTTATGGATTTAAAAGTTGAATCATATAAGATAGAAGGTAGAATGAAGAGTTTATATTATATAGCTACTGTATGTAATGCTTATAGAACTATCATGGATAAAAAGATAAATGGAACATTAACAGATGATGATATTGTTTATTATAAGAAAGTATTAAATAAAGTTTCTAATCGTGAAAATATACCACAATTTTATGATAAAGTTCCAGGGGTAGAAGGACAATATTATAGTGGCAGAATGGAAGTAAGCAATAAAGACTTTTTAGGCCTTGTGCTTGACTATAATGAAAGTACAAAAGAAGCTACAATTGAACAAAGAAATAAGTTTAGTGTGGGAGATACAATTGAAGTATTTGGGCCAAATACAAGTGTACAAAAGTTTAATGTAGAATATATTATAAATAGTGCAGGAGAGAAAGCTCAATCTGCTTCTCATGCTCAAGAAATTGTTAAAATAAAAATACCATTTAAGGTACAACAAAATGACATATTAAGGGTAGTAATATCTTGACAAATAGAGCATTTTATAGTATCATTTGTTGGTAACAAGAAAGAGGTGCATTCGCATGAAAAAGAAAGAAGTTTTTCTTACAAGTGAAGGTTATTTAGAACTTGAAAATGAATTACATTATTTAAAGACTGAAAAGAGAAAAGAAGTAACACAAACTCTAAAAGAAGCAAGAGCTCTTGGCGATTTATCAGAAAATTCTGAATATGATCAAGCAAGAGAAGATCAATCTAATTTAGAGAAAAGAATTGTTGAAATAGAATATACACTAGAGCATGCAACTGTTATTGATGAAGCTAAGGATGATGGAACAGTTGGTATTGGTTGTCAAGTAGAACTTATGTATGAAGATGATGATGATACTGAAAGTTATAAAATAGTTGGTAGCCAAGAAGCTGATCCATTTAATAATAAAATTTCAAATGAAAGTCCAATTGCATCTGCTATTATGGGTAAAAAAGTTGGAGATACTGTAGAAGTTGCATCACCAGATGGTGTATATAGTGTTAAAATAGTAGCAATAGGATAGTAAAATATCCTTTTTTGTGTTTTAATAATGTATTAGGAGGGAAAGTATGAAAAAAAGTTATACATTAAGTTTAGAGAAAAAAGAATGGAATGAATGTTTACATAATGTTTATGATAAGAAAAAGAAAGATATAAAGATTGATGGATTTAGAAAAGGACAAGTTCCATATGATGTTTATACTAAAAAAGCAGGAGTAGAAAGTTTATATATGGATGCTATTGATGCTGCTGTTGATATTCTTTATGCTAAGTTATTAAGTGATAAAGAAACTATTACACCAGCTGCTACACCAAGTATTGATATTAAGAATATTGATTCTAATGGTATTACTATTGAATTTACTTTAATATCAGCACCAGAAGTTAAACTTGGTAAATATAAGGATTTAGGAATTAAGAAAAGTCCAATTGAAGTAACTGAAGAAGAAATTGAACATGAACTTGGTCATTTAAGAGAACAATTTGTTGAAGTTAAAACATTAGATGATAAAGCTAAAATTAAAGAAGGAAATGTTGCTGTTATTGACTTTGAAGGATTCTTAGATGGAACTCCATTCAAAGGTGGAAAAGGTGAAAACTATTCATTAGAAATAGGTTCTCATACATTTATTCCTGGATTTGAAGAAGCATTAGTAGGTCTTAAGAAAGGTGATAAGAAGGATGTTAATGTTACATTCCCAGAAAATTATCATAGTGAAGAACTAAAAGGAAAACCAGTAGTATTTAAAGTTACTGTTAAAGAAGTAAAAGAAAGAGTATTCCCAGAATTTAATAAAGAATTCTTTGAAGATTTAAATGTTGGTGGAGTAGAAAGTTTAGAAGATTTAAAGAACTATGTTTCTGAAAATATGAAAGCTTCAAAAGAAAAACAATATGAAGATGAATATTTATTCAAATGTTTAGATAAAGTAGTTGCTGATTCTAAATTTGAAATTCCAGAAGAAATGACTGAAGATGAAGTTAATAGATTAGTAAGAGAATTCTCTGAAAAATTACAATATCAAGGATTAAAATTAGAAGATTACTTAAAATATTGTAATACATCTATGGATGACTTTAAGGGTACATTAAAAGATGAAGCAAACAAGAGAATCGGTTACAGATTAATTGTTGATGCAGTTGTTGAAAAAGAAAAATTAGAAATAACTGATAAAGAACTTGAAGATGGTCTTAAAGAAGCTGCTGAAAAGTATGGAATGAGTGTAGAAGATTTTGAAAAAGAAATTGGTTCAAAAGAATTATTTAAATATGATTTATTAATGAGAAAGGCTATGGAAATAGTTACAAAATAAATATTAAATTAACATCCAAATGGATGTTTTTTTTATGAAAAATTGATATAATAATTAGTATGAAAGATAATATAACAAAGATAACAATTTTAACTATTATGCTTTTAACAATATTAGGTGTTATAGGTTTTTCAT
>CAKOKV010000175.1 GCA_934095805.1 uncultured Bacilli bacterium
TAAACTATTTCACCTCATTAAATACAATGTTTTTCTCGCGAACTTACATCATACTAATTATATCACGTATAATGTTAAACATAAAGATTTTATGATAATACCTATAATTACTTAATAGTTCTAAAGCCCTTTAATATAAGCAAAAATGAATGTTTTAGTTCTCTTCAGGGGGCAATTCTATGAAAAAAGAGGCTTCTTAAAAAGCCCCGTAATATCGACATATAACTCATATAGAGTTTATTAAAATTTAACTAAAAATTGATAAATTTAATACAATTTGATGGGTGACTGATGGGTAGAAATATCTATCAGTTTTTCATTTTTTAATGACAATATGACATTATATTTATATATTAAAATAAATCTAGCAAAAATGAATTGTTAATTAGTTTAGTATTGTTTTCAAAATAATTATTTGATTCTTTAATATATTTATTTGGAATCTTATAATCTATAATTCTTTTACTATAATCAACATTACCGTAATTACATTTAAAGCAAAAGAAACGATTACTATCATTATATGATAATGATGATAAAAGTGAATCAAATATAATAATTCCATTATAATTACTATTTTTAATTTCTTTTTCTACAAAATCTTTCATTATCTCTCCAATGCTATAAACAGTATTCAATGCAATAAAACAAAGATTATCATCTTTAAATAGTATTTTATATTGACTCATAATATCACCCCTTTATAATTAATAATATTTAGCTATTAATTCTATTGTTTTAATTATGACCTGTTGACTATCCTCTTTTGATAAAGTCATAGTATCATCTATATCAAGATCTCCAAAATGTAACAATTTATGTCTTATCTTACTATATTGATTATAGCATTTATCAATATAATCAACAATTCCATTATCAATTTGATTTACATATTTTGATTGTAAAGAATAAATTCCTGTTCCTAAATCCTTATCAAAATAGCAAAAATTATTCGTCTTAATATCTATATTTAGTTTTTCTTTAAAAACAAGTTTTAGTTGTCCCTCTAGTGCTCGTAAAACAGGAGTTGTTAAGAAACTACAATCTTTAAAATCATTTACATTTAAAAATAAATTATATACAGCTTGAACAATTAATTTATAAATTGAAAGATTTATTTGTTTATTTTTCAAAGTCGGTGCTAAAGAATATAATCGTTCTTTTATTAAATCTTCTGAAACTTCAGTATTATTATTTACATTTAAACTTCTTAAGATTGAATTGGTAGAATTGTATTCATTTAAATATGTAAGTAATAATGAATATATCTTGGTACTTTGATTAAGTGGTATTAACAATTGATTAGTACTAATAAATTTATATTTTTGAAATGTTAATTTTTCTTTTCCTAAAAAGCATTGGTATACTACATGATTATTCTTATCTGTTGATAAATATTGAAAGTTGTTCTCATCAGCTTTAATTTTATTTAATACTTTGATTATAATTTCATCACTAAACCTAAAACTTTTAAATCCCCATTCATCTGATGTAGATGGAGCTAGTGATTTTAATTCATTTTTTGCAAGTTTATCACATATTTCATTATATTTTTCACCAGAATGTGCTTTAACTTTTGTAAATTCCAGTTCCATTTCAGATTTGTATTTATTTATTTCATTAACATAATAAGTAGAATCTGAAGATTTTACTTTCCACTCTCCTGTAATCCATTTTGATAATCCTTCATAATCATGATAAATATATACTTTCTTTTTGCCTTTATATTTTGCATATTCTAATCCTTCTAACACACCTTTGATTTCACCAATAACTTGTCTACTACCATTAGGATCATCAACAATTCCACTACGATGATACTCTGGTTGTGCCTTTTGTAAATATACAACACCATAAGACGAAAGTTTTAAATCTTGATTATATGAGCCATCACTATATATAATTATTTCTTCTTTGCTAAGAGAATCTACTGTTCTTATAGAATTTGTTTCATCTAACAACTCTTCTTCATTATCATTTACTAGAAATTGCTCTGCTTCTTCCTTACTTTTAAAAGATTTATAATCAGCTCCCTTATAACCTTTTATACTTTTTTCACATTCATCCCAATTATCAAAAACACCTATATTATTTCCCTTTTTTACTGCATAATATTTCATAATTACCTCCAATTTTTATAATAATTGCTTGTGATAGTTTAGTATTTTTTTCAACATTATATCTTTCTATAACAAAATATCTAACAATATCACCTAATTTAATATTTTTATCAACATACTTTTTATCAACGAAAACATTTATTGAACCATCATATATAAATGCATTTTTACATTTTGTAATATTTACTATTTTACCACATTTTATCAAATTACCTAAATTTTTATCATTAATAATATTTGAAATTATTTTTTTCTTTAATTTTTTATAATTTAAAATATTATATTTTTTATTTTCATATTTATAACAATCGTCTAATGTTTCAATAATAAATTTATATTTAGAATTCTTTAACCAATTTAAGATATATGCATAAAAATAATCGTCTAGTTTTTTTTCTAGTAAAAGTTCAATTATAAGTAAAATTGTGCTTGATTCATTCGAATAATCT
>CAKOKV010000176.1 GCA_934095805.1 uncultured Bacilli bacterium
TGGATATAGCTGGTATTAATCAAGTACAAGCTCAAAGTGAAATTGGTCTTACATTTGCTAATGTTTTAAGAAGTATCTTAAGACAAGACCCAGATGTTATAATGATCGGAGAAATTCGTGATGATGAAACTGCTAGAATTGCTGTTAGAGCTTCAATTACTGGTCATAAAGTTTTATCTACAATACATACCAATAACTCATTAAATACTATTGAAAGACTTACTGATATGGATGTAGAAAGATATTTGCTTGGTTCTGCTCTTACTGGTATTATTTCTCAAAAACTAGCAAGAAAGTTATGTCCTCATTGTAAAGTTCTTAGAAATACTTCTGATTATGAAAAAAATGTATTTAAAAAAGTATTACATAAAAATGTTGATCAAATGTATGATGCTAATCCTGATGGTTGTGAACATTGTTTCAGAGGCTTTACTTCCAGAATTGCTATATTAGAAGTGCTTCTTATAAATGATGAAATTAGAGATGCAATCACAAATAATATGCATAAAGATGAACTTAGAAAATTAGTATATAAAAGTGATGTTATTACCCTACTTCAAGATGGACTTACAAAAGTTGTTGAAGGCGAAACATCATTTTCAGAAATACTTAAAGTTGTTGATCTTGATAATGATTTATCTAACTATGAAGACGATAATTTAGAAACAGGTATAAAAGATATAGAGAATCAAGAAGAAATGCATAATCATTATATGAATCAAGCTGATATACAAGAAATAGATGATTTTAATCCTGCTAATGATCATTATGTATCACTTGAACCAGTTACTACTAATAATAATGAAATAATTGATTATTCAGCACTTATCCCAACAGATAAAGAAAATCATAATAATGAAATACCTCACGATACAGTTAAACCTGGTGAGATTGAATATTTTAACTTTTAGAAACTTTAAATAAGTTTCTTTTTTTTGAATATAATTTTATAGGTGAAATTATGTTTCAAAATAAACAAAATACTAGAATTAAATATATGTTTTTAATATGCGGTTTAATATTTTTATTTGTTATTATTAAAGTATTTTATATACAAGTTATTGAATATAAGAAATTAAATACTCTTGCTAATGAACTATGGAGTCGTGATTTAACTGTACAAGCTGATAGGGGGAAAATACTTGATAGAAATGGTAAAGTAATAGTTGATAATGTCACTACTGTTGGATTATACTTAGTACCAAATCAAATTAATAATAAAGAAGAAGTAAGTAAAACATTAGCATCAATATTAGATGTTAGTTATGAAGAAATGTATAAACATGTAAGTAAGAAGACATCTATTGAAAGAGTACATCCTGAAGGTAGAAATATTAGTCACGAAAAAGCTGATTTAATTAGTTCTTATAATTATGAAGGAGTTTATCTTTTAAAAGAAAGTAAAAGAGATTATAAATATGGTAGTATATTATCTCATGTTATAGGTTATACAGGAATTGATAATCAAGGACTTAGTGGTATTGAACTTAAATATGATAAAATACTTACTGGTAAAAATGGGAATATTAAATATTATAGTGATGGTAAAGGAAAAAGATTAGCTTTACCTGAAACTTATGTTTCCCCTACTTCTGGTACTGATGTTAAGCTTACTGTTGACTTAGATATTCAATTGTCGCTTGAAAATGAACTTTTAAATGCTTATAAAAAATATAATGCTGAGGGAGCTATTGGTATTGTTATGAATCCAAAAACAGGTGAAGTTCTTGCGATAAGTAGTATTCCTTCTTTTGAACCTGCTAATTATAAAAATTATAGTACTGAAATTATTAATAGAAATTTAGCTATATGGTCTAACTTTGAACCTGGTAGTACTTTTAAAATTGTAACATTAGCATCAGCAATAAATGAAGGAAAAGTCGATATATTTAAAGAACATTATTATGATAAAGGTAGTGTAAAAGTTGCTAATTCTACTCTTCACTGTTGGAAAAGAAAAGGACATGGAGATCAAACATTTATACAAGTAGTTGAAAACTCATGTAACCCAGGTTTTGTTAATTTAGGTCAAAGACTTGGAAAAGAGACTCTATTTAAATATATTACTGAACTCGGTTTTGGTAAGAAAACTGGTATAGATTTAAATGGTGAAGCTACTGGTATATTATTTAACTTGGATAAAGTTGGCCCTGTTGAACTAGCTACAACTGCATTTGGTCAAGGAATTAGTGTTACAGCTTTGCAACAAGTTACTGCTGTTAGTGCAATTGTAAATGGTGGTACTCTTTATACTCCATACATTGTTTCTTCTGTTGGTGATGAACAAAAAAGTCCTATAATTAAAAAAGAAAATATTGTAACAAAAGATACAAGTGATGTTGTGAGATATGCTCTTGAAAGTGTTGTAGCTAACGGAAGTGGTAGAAATGCTTATATTGAAAATTATAGAATTGGAGGTAAAACTGGTACAGCACAAAAAGTTGGTAGTGATGGAAGATATATGCAAGGAAACTATGTACTTTCTTTTATAGGTTTTATGCCTGCTGATGATCCAGAATTTGTTATGTATATTGCAATAGATCATGCGAAAGGTGTTACCCAAT
>CAKOKV010000177.1 GCA_934095805.1 uncultured Bacilli bacterium
GTAACTTATTTTTCTTTTTAACTTAAATAAAGTATGATAAAATATTTATTAGGTGATAAAATGATAGCATTAATTACAGGAGCATCAAATGGATTAGGAAAAGATTTTGCAAAGGAATTATCAAAAGAGGGTTATGATTTAGTCTTAGTGGCAAGATCAAAAAATAAACTTGAAGAATTAAAAAGAGAACTAAAAACACACATAGAAATTGAAATAATGGATTTAAGTATAAAAGAAAATGTTTATAAGTTATATGAAAAATATAAAGGTAAAATAGATTTACTTATTAATAATGCAGGCTTTGGAGCTTTTGGAAAATTTTCTGAAACTGATTTAGAAAATGAACTTAATATGATAAATTTGAATATAACAACTTATCACATTTTAACAAAATTATTTTTACAAGATTTTGTTAAAAAAGATAAGGGAACTATACTAAATGTTGCTTCATCAGCAGCCTTCGAACCAGGACCACTAATGGTCACATATTATGCCACAAAATCATATGTTTATAATTTATCAATGGGAATATATGAAGAACTTAGAAGGGATAGAAGTAATGTTAAAATTCATATATTGTGTCCAGGACCAGTTGATACTGGGTTTAACGATAGAGCACATGTTAAATTTTCAGTAAAATCATTAAAGAGTATTGATGTGGTAAAATACACATTGAAAAAAATTAAGAAGAATAAATTAATAATTATTCCAGGCCTATCAATAAAATTAGGAGTGTTTGCTAACAGACTTTTACCAAGAAAAACAATTATAAAAATAACATATAAAATTCAACAATCAAAAAAAATAAAATAAAACAATTAAAACTAACTAATTTAAGGAGAAAATGATGAAAATAATAAAAATAACATCTTTAGGATGTCCTTCGTGCATAATAATGAATAAAGTTATTAATGAAATTAAAAATATATACAACGAAATTGAGTATGAAGAGTACGATTATGATTTTGATGACATAGAAGAATATAATGTAGGAAAAATTCTTCCAGTATTCATTTTTGTAAAAAATGAAAAAGAAATTAGTAGATTATGTGGAGAACATAAAAAAGAAGAATTTACAAAAATTATAGAGGAAAATATATGAAAAAGATTTTAAAAACATTGTTAATAACATTTTTATTTATACCAATGGTAATTTATGGGGAAGAAAAGAAATTAAATATATATCTTTTTTATGGTAATAAATGTCCTCATTGTGCTGAACTAGAAAAATATTTGGACAAATATTTAGAAGAAAATAAAAATGTAATTTTAAATAGATACGAGGTATGGGAAAATAAAGAGAATCAAGAAAAATATTCAAAAGTTCATGAAATATTAAATGATAATAGCAGCGGAGTTCCATATTTAGTAATAGGAAATAATGTGATTACTGGATTTGACAGTGAAACAACACCGGAAAGAATAAAAAATACAATAACATATTATCAAAATGTAGATTATAAGGACAAAGTTGGAATATATCTAGGTACGACAACAGAAGAAAAAGAAAATCAAAAAACAGATATAAAAAAGTATGAGGAAGAGGAAATATCAATTCCAATAATTGGAAAGAAAAAGGGAAAAGAAGTTCCAATCTTACTATCAGCAATAGTAATTGGTTTAGTAGATGGATTTAATCCATGTGCAATGTGGATATTAATTTTTCTAATTTCAATGTTACTTGGAATGAAAGATACAAAGAGAAAATGGGCATTAGGCATAACATTTTTACTATCTTCAGCATTAGTATATTTTTTATTTTTAATCTCATGGTTAAATTTAGCCGTATTTCTTAACAAAATAATATTTGTTAGAATGGGAATAAGTATAATAGCGGTTTTCTTTGGATTATTAACAATCTTGAAATTCTTTTTTGTTAAGGAAGATGATGGCTGTGAAGTAGTCGATAAAAAGAATAGGAAGAAAATTATTAACTCAATTAAGAAGATTATAAAAGAAAAATCATTTATTTTAGCTTTACTTGGAGTTATAGTACTTGCAGCTTCAGTAAATATAATAGAATTATTATGCTCATTAGGCTTACCTGTGATGTTCACTCAAATACTAACTGTAAATGAAGTTAGCAAATTATCTCAAATTATTTATTCACTAATATATGTTTTCTTCTTTTTAATAGATGATATAGTAATATTTATAATTGCAATGAAAACACTTGAAATCAAAGCCATATCAAATAAGTTTGGTAAATATTCACATTTGATTGGCGGAGTAATAATGCTAATAATAGGATTATTAATGATTTATAAACCGGAATGGTTAATGTTTAATTTTTAATATGAAACAATAAGATTATCAAACATATAATATTTTAGGTGATATATATGAATGATAATCTTTTTAATAAAATTGAGCAAAAAACGAATGTTAATAAAGATACCATAATATCTTTAGCAAGAAAGTTGCAAGATGGGAACTATAAAGATGAAAATACATTAAAAGATATAATACATGAATTGTCTTTTATAACAGGAAGAGAAGTAAGTGAAGAAAAAGAAAAGAAAATAATTAGTATGATAGTAAATGATAAGGT